>QHRJ01000011.1 GCA_003220075.1 Verrucomicrobiota bacterium | reverse complement strand
AGCGAATTGCTGATTCAGATTCTGCCAAAACTAAAACGCGCTCGGTGCCTGATTCTTTCAGGTATTTTGCGCGAACAGGAAGCTCAGTTGGTCTGCGCGCTGAAGCGAAATGGGATCGCGATTGCGGAAACGCGGCGTCGCGGGAAATGGATCGCAATCGCTTGTCATCCCGAGCGCAGTCGCGTGCCGCGCCGTAGCTTTATGCGAAGACTGGGAGGGATCCCGAGGCGAAAGCTTTAAGGCAACTTCAACGGGATCCATCGACCGTCGCTCGGGGTGACGAGAAAGGGCGGCCTCGGGGTGGAGAACGAGCCGGGAAAAAATTTGACGGCACACTGCCCAACCCGCATTTTCTTCGGCTCAGGCGACTTCGATTCCACCTGCATCTAGGCGGTTTAATCAGGGCCGCCGGAGAAATTTATGCAGGAATTTTCCTACGCCATCGTGACGCCCTACTCCATGCGCAAATCGCGCACCGGCGGAATTGTGGCGCGACTGATTTCGCGCACTGGACTCGACGTCGCGGGGGGGCGGATGTTCGCGCCCAGCGCCGAGCTGGTGAAACGGTATGCCGAGAGGATTGTGACAGAAACGGAATCGCGACACCGCGCTACCCAGGAGTTGATTCGCGAATACGTGCGGCGGAATTTTACCGGTAAGATCAATGGTCAACGGCCGCGCGTCCTTTTTCTCATTTTTCGCGGCGAGGACGCGGTGGCCAAGGTTCATCGCACGGTCGGTCATATCGTGAACGAGCGGACAAGCGGCGAAACAATTCGCGATACCTTCGGGGACTACATCGCGGACGAGAGCGGCAAGGTCACTTATTTCGAACCCGCAGTGCTGACTGCGATTCAGCCCGATCAGGTGGAGCGCGATTTAAAACTATGGGCCGAATTTTCCGATAGCGACGGGGGAATTTTAGAAAAAGTGATTGAACATCCGGCCGGCGCGAAAGTCGAAAAGACACTCGTTTTGATCAAACCAGATAACTTCAAATTTCCTAATTTACGCCCGGGCGGCGTGATCGAAGTTTTTTCGCGCACCGGGCTTTACATAATTGGATTCAAGGTTCATCGCATGAGCGTGGCGCAGGCGGAGGAATTTTACGGTCCTGTCTTGCCTGTGTTGCAGGAAAAACTCGGAACCGGAAAAGGTCGGGACGCGTGGGAGGACATTGTCGAATTCATGTCCGGCAGCCGGCCGAGCCAGATCGCATCAGCTCAAAAGAACGAACCCGGCACGGAAAAATGCATCGCAATTGTCTATCAAGGTGAGAATGCGGTGCAAAAAATTCGCGAAGTGTTGGGCCCCACTGATCCGAGCAAAGCGCCACCGGGTTCGATCCGAAAGGAATTTGGCCAAACCATCATGATCAATGCCGCGCATGCCTCTGATTCCGTCGAGAATGCCCGACGGGAGATGAACATCGTGCAGGTTGACGAGAATAATTTTAAACCGCTGATTGAAAACTTTTACCGCCAGAAATAATAAATTATGACTACTACTACTCCCATGGAAATCTCAGGCCGCGCCAGCCAACTCACTGCCTCTCTCACCCTCAGCATCGACGCCAAAGCAAAAGCGATGAAAGCAGAGGGTATCGACGTCTGCGGATTTGGCGCGGGCGAACCGGACTTCGATACGCCCGAACACATCAAGCAGGCAGCGATTAGCGCTCTGCAAAGCGGATTTACCAAATACACCCCGAGCTCCGGCATTCCGGAGTTGCGGCAGGCGATTGCAGAAAAATTAGCAGCGGACAACGGGCTCAATTACAAACCGACGCAGGTGGTGGTGAGCAACGGTGCAAAGCATGCCTGTTACAACGCCATTCTCGCCACCTGCCAGCCCGGGGATGAAGTAATCATTCCGGCTCCCTATTGGGTGAGCTATCCCGATATGGTGAGATTGGCCGGGGCGGAGGCGGTGATCATTCCAACGAGCGAGCGCAACGGCTGGAAAATGCGCGCAGAAGATTTTGAGAACGCGATGACGCCCCGCACGAAAATGCTGATTTTGAATTCGCCGGGAAACCCGAGCGGCTCAGTCTATACCCGCGAAGAAATGGAAGCGCTTGTTGACATCGCCGCCGGCGAAGACATTTACATTTTATCGGACGAAATTTACGAGAAGCTTGTTTATGACGATGTGAAACACGTCAGCATCGCATCGCTTTCGAAGGAAGCGTACGATCTCACCCTCACCGTCAACGGTTTTAGTAAATCATACGCGATGACGGGCTGGCGACTTGGTTATCTGGCGGCGCCCGAGGCAGTGGCCAAAGCAGTCGATTCCATTCAAAGCCACAGCACGGCGAACCCATGCTCATTCGCGCAGCGTGGTGCGCTCGCGGCCCTCAAGGGCGATCAGCAGCCGATCGCGGACATGCGCGATGAATTCGACATGCGCCGCAACTACATGTTCGATCGCATTTCCAAAATTCCGAACGTGACTGCGGTCAAACCGCAAGGCGCCTTTTATGTGCTGGTGAATATCAGCCAGCTCGGGCTGACCTCGCAAAATTTTGCCGACCGCCTGTTGAGCAAAGCGAATGTCGCGGTCGTGCCGGGGGCTGCCTTCGGCGACGATCGCACCGTTCGCCTCAGCTACGCCACTAGCATCGATGTAATCAAGAAAGGACTCGATCGCTTCCAGGATTTTTGTCGCACGCTCTAGCCGGGCCTGCGAACCCCTGTCATCCCGAGCGAAAACCGAGGGATCCCGCGGCGAAACCTGAAAGCTCATTTCAACGGGATCCCTCGGTCCGAGCCGGACTGGCGTTTTCGCTCGGGATGACGTCATGACTGGCTCGCTCGCCCTCGTTCTCCACGCTCACCTGCCTTTCGTGCGACATCCCGAGCACGAATTCTTTCTCGAAGAAAACTGGCTCTTCGAAGCGATCAGCGAGAGCTATGTTCCGGTCCTGCAAATGATGCAGCGCCTGCTCCGCCGGGGCGTTCGTTTCAAACTCACTCTTTCGGTTTCGCCCACCCTGTCCGCCATGCTAAGCGATCCGCTCTTGCGGGACCGATACATCAGACATCTCGATTTGCTGATCGCATTGGCGGAGCGCGAATGCGAACGCAATCGCGCCGAGAAAAATTTGTTGTCGCTGTCGGAGTTCTATCGCGAATTTTTTGCGGAGACACGGCGCACCTTTATCGAACAATGGGATTGTGATCTGCTGGGAGTTGTTCGGCAGCTCCGCGGGACAGGCGCGGTTGAAATAATGGCCAGTGCAGCGACGCACGCGATTCTTCCAATCTTGCAGCAATCGCGGGGCGCGGCGCAGGCGCAGATTGCAATCGGGTGCGATCAGTTTCGCGAGGCATTCGGCGGCGAACCGAGTGGGTTTTGGCTACCAGAATGCGCCTATGCCGCCGGCATCGAAAAATGGTTGCAGGCGGAAAATATTCGCTGGTTCATCGTCGAAGCGCATGCGCTCGGGCAGGCGCGACGGGGAACCTTTGCGCCCTGTTTTACAAAGACCGGACCGGCTGCTTTCGCTCGCGAGATCCAGGCCAGCCGTCAGGTTTGGAGCGCGCAACAAGGTTATCCCGGCGATCCAGCGTACCGCGATTTCTACCGTGACATCGGTTTCGACTTGTCATCCGCCGAGCTTGCACCGCTCCCTAAAAACAGGTTTACCGGAATTAAATATCATCGCGTTACTGGTCGCGACGTTGCGAAACAAGTTTACGATCGCGCGGCCGCGGAAGAGACGGCCCGCCGGCATGCCCGGCATTTTGTCGAGCGATGCGTCGCCGAACTTCAAAGTCGGCAAGCTGATGATTGGAATCGAATTATGACAGTGCCGTTCGATGCCGAACTCTTCGGGCATTGGTGGTTTGAGGGACCAATTTTCCTTGAGCATCTGATTCTGGCGGCGGCGGAAAATAACTTGCCGTTGACCACGCCGAGCGAATTTCTCGAGAAGAATCCGACCCAACAAGTGACGGAGCCGGTGACATCGAGTTGGGGTGATCAAGGTTTTCTCGATGTCTGGCTCGATCAGAAATGCGGCTGGATTTATCCGCATCTCTTTGCGGCGAACACTCGTATGACCACGCTGGCAAAATCGCGTGGTGGTGAGGCAACGGCTGATGATGACCGCGCCCTGCGCCAGCTCGCGCGCGAGATCCTGCTTGCGCAATCCAGCGATTGGGCGTTTCTCATCCGCAACGGCACAGCGAAGGATTATGCAACGCAACGAGTGACCGATCATCTTTCACGCTTCCAAAAACTGGCAGAGCAATTCGAGAAAAAGAATGTCGATGCCGAATTTCTCAGGCAGTGTGAAGAACGCGATAATTTGTTTCCGCATGTGGACTGGCGGCGCTTTCTCTAGCTTGTCATTCCGAGCGAAGTCGAGGAATCTCTCGATATTCTGAAGAAGAAAAAATAGTTAGAGATGTCTCGACTACGCTCGACATGACAAAAACGGTCCTGACCCTCGCGCTCGGGTTCCTGGCTGCCTCATTCTCACGCGGGCAGGAATTGTCACCTTCACCCACTCCGAGTGCGACTCCAACGCGATCGGTTCGGATCAGTTTTGTTCCGCCACCGCTCGAGGGAAAAATCAGTCTCGGTATTTACGATGAGTGGAACAAACTTGTGCGGGTGTTACACCAGGAAGCGGAATTCGATGAGTTCGCCATCGGGGCCGATGCGCTCAGCACAAAATGGGACGGCAAGGATGATTACGATTACGATTTGCCGGCAGGAAAATATTCCGCCCGTGGCTTCCTGGTCGCGCCGATGAAGATCGGAGCCGAAACAATTACGAGCGGTGACGCCGCCGCCCAGTCGGGAACCAGTTCCATCCGCGTCAAGTTAGTAGCGAATCCGTTGGAGAATAACGAACGGCCATCTGTCGATATCACCGCAGGGTTTGACGATGACGATGTTTATTTGCAAACAATCGATGGCCTGCCCTTGGTCACAGTCGCAAAGCGCCAGGACGCGAAAAGCGTGTCGCTGGCCGAGGGGCGCGACAACAAAAGCGTGATCGTTTTCTTAAGTAATGGCACGAATGTACGCCAGATCGAAGTCGGTGGCATTGCTAAAATGATGGCATTCGACTGCGGCACATTTGAATTGAAATAGTTCCGTCTACCTCCGACGGAACACAGACTTCCAAGTCTGTGCGCCAAACAGGCATTCCTGCCTGTTTTCTTGCAGCACATTACCCGCACGCACACAAATTCAGCCGGCTGAAAGCCCGCTGGGCGCACAGGCAGGAAATGCCTGTGTTCCGGCTCCGCGGAGCGTCGCCTACCAAAGGCATTCGAACGAAAGGCGAACGGGCACCCTCATCACCTTTATCAACCCATTGCTGGCCAGCGCGCCAATTCTTTGTTAGTTAGCGCGCGATGACTTCCGAGCTTCAACATACGCTGGCGAAATCGGCCGGATTCAGCGGCACTTCTTTGCACACTGGTGAAAAGGTGACGCTCAAGTTGCAGCCGGCCCCAGTCGATCATGGGATCAAATTCAAACGCAAAGATCTGGCGGATGAGCCGACCATTGACGCGAACATCGCCAACCTGAAGATGGTCGAACGCGCCACCACGATCGGCGAAGGGGCGGTCCGGGTGCACACGGTCGAGCACGTGCTTTCCGCCTTAAGCGCGATGGGAGTGGATAACGCCATCATCGAGATGGACGCGAACGAGCCGCCGATCGGCGATGGCAGTGCTGCGCCGTATGTGGAGGTGATCAAAAAAGCCGGGACGACAGCACAGGAGGCGCCGCGCCGATTCTTCGACGTGCGCGAGCCAATTCATGTCGAATCAAAAAGCGGCTCGCTTCTGGTGCTCCTGCCCGATGACAAGTTTCGCGTTTCCTGTACTCAGGCGGGACCGAACAACCACTTCACCCAATTTTTTTCCGCCGAAATTTCCCCGGGACTTTACGAACGCGAAATCGCGCCGGCGCGTACTTTTGTTTATTACGAAGAAGTCGCGCTCTTGATGGAGAAAAATTTGATCAAAGGGGGCAGTTTGGAAAACGCCATTGTGGTTCGTGGCGACGCCGTCCTGAGTAAGGAGCCGCTGCGTTTTGCCGATGAATTCGCGCGCCATAAAATTCTCGACATCATCGGTGACCTCGCGCTCATCGGCACGCGCATTCGCGGTCATGTCATTGCGGTGAAGCCTGGTCACGCGGTCAACGCGGAGTTGGCGCGGGCGATCGTGAAACAACACGCCAAGATCACGGCGCTTTCCGTTCCCCGGACCTTCCCCCCAGGAGAAGGCGGTCTCGATATTAATCAAGTGATGGAAATTCTACCGCATCGCTTCCCATTCCTGATGGTCGATCGCATTCTGGGCTTCGAAGGGGAAACGAAATGCACCGGAATGAAAACGGTAACGGTAAACGAACCGTTTTTCGCCGGGCACTTTCCGGGCCATCCGGTGATGCCCGGCGTCTTGCAGGTCGAAGCCATGGCACAGGTCGCGAGTATTCTTTTGATGAAGCTGGCAAAAAGCGCGAGCCGGATCGGCTATTTCATGAGTGCGGATGAAGTGAAATTTCGCAAACCGGTTTTTCCAGGCGACACTCTTTTCATTCATGCGGAATTGATCAAAGCGCGCAGCAATCGGCTCGCAAAAGCGCATTGCAGTTGCGTGGTGAACGACGCCGTCGTTTCCGAAGGCGATCTCATGTTCACCTTCCTGGATAAATGAGCGGCGGTCGAGACTTATGAATCTCCAGGGTCCCTCGCCCTACCCTCTCCCCGGGGGAGAGGAGGACACAGGTCGCGGGTGTCTTGGGAATCAGGGCAGGAGACCGTACGCGTCAGCGTCTGGTGAGGGAAGGATGGTCAGATCCCGCCGCACTGTTTGAAATGAGCGACGACGCGCAGATTCATCCGACTGCAATTGTTGATCCAAAAGCAAAGCTGCGCGCGGGAGCAATCGTTGGTCCGTATTGTATTGTCGGCGCCGGGGTCGTGCTGGGCGAAGGGTGCTGGCTGCAACATCATGTCACCCTTGCCGGGCCGATGCAGGCGGGCGCGAAAAATAAATTTTACGCCTACTGTTCGATCGGCCAGCAAACGCAGGATTTGAAATATGCCGGCGAACCGACCTATTTGGAAATTGGCAACGAAAATACTTTCCGCGAATTTTGCACGGTTAATCGCAGCACCAAAAGCGATGGTAAAACTCGCATAGGTCATCGCGGAAATTTTCTCGCCTACAGTCACATTGGCCACGATTGCAACGTCGGCGATTCGGTAGTGTTCTCGAATAACGGGACTCTGGCGGGTCATGTTGAGGTAGGCGATCACGCGATTATGGGCGGACTCACCGCGGTGCATCAGTTTTGTCGGATCGGGCGATTCGCCATCACCGGCGGTTGTTCCAAGATCGTCCAGGACATTCCGCCATTTCTGATCGCGGACGGAAATCCGGCAGAGATTCGAGGGGTCAACTTAGTCGGACTCGAGCGTGCCGGTTTTCCGCCGGAAAGTGTGAAGGCGATAAAGGAAGCGTTTCGTTTGATTTACCGATCGAAGTTAAACACGCGGCAGGCGATCGAGGCCGTGCGCAAACAAATCGAGCCACGCGAAGAGATCGAGCACTTGATCGAGTTCATCGAAAAAAGCGAGCGCGGGATTATTCGGTAGCGGAACACCGTCATCCCGAGCGCAGTCGAGGGATCCCGTTGAAGTTTCTTTTAAGGCTTCGCTACAGGATCCCGCGACAGGCGCTCGGGATGACCGGCTAATACTGCGGCGTGGCGGCGGGCGGCGTGGGTTTGGGCGCGAGGTCGCTCTCGACTTTGTGCAACAACTTCAATGCGGGCGATTCTGGTACAATGCGCAAGACCCTGCGAGCGAGATCGAGGGCGCGGTTCGGTTTGCCGGATTTTATAAAGGCATCGCATTCTTCCAGAACGCAGCGGATGATGTCATCCCGTTTGGAATAGGCGCCGCGGGACTGCTCCAGCGCCGCGATTGCGGTGGAAAATTTGCCATCGCGCATTTCCATTAGTCCAACGTCCTCCAAAATGGCGGCGTTGCGGGTGCGCGCGGCCATGACCCGCGCCTGAGTGCGATACTCGGAAGGCTCAAGCTTGCTGTTCTTGATCGCGAAATCATGATAGGCGCGCCATCCGGCGGCGGGCTTCGGCGAAGCTTTCGAATCGATCTGGGTCCAATTGAGATAGGGACGATAAAGTGGATCTCCCAAGGCCACTCCCATCCAGGAGAGCACGCGCGATGACATGAAAACGCTCTCGGCAAAAGTAAATCCGTGCAGCAAACGATCATTCAGAACATCGAGATGCGCAGTCAGCTCGAGATACGGTTCGTAAACGTTGCCGACGGTAGCAGCGGCGCCCCGCGAGACCAGCGGACCGGCCCAACCCGAGTTTTCATCACGCAAAGTCGCGGCGCTGTAGGAATGAATGTGCGCAGCGATCGCGCCCGGAACGAACTTGAAGCCCGGCTGACTGAACGGGCCGGCGATGTTGCCTGCATACCATCCATAATAAAGAGCGCAGTCGCTCATCGGAAACGCATCGGGAAAAATCGCCGGCGAATCATCGAACACCACCGGCACCCCCTCCTTGTGACATTGATCGACAATCGCGCGCATCCAGGCGTCGCCGACTTCCTTGCCGCCACTGGTTTCGTGCGTGCCGTCCACGAATGCACGCCCCCACAATCCGTTTTTCTCCGCCTCGATCGCATCAGTAATCATTCGGCGCACTGTCGCGCTCTCCGGTGCATCGAGTCGGGTAACGAGAAGAACAGGCGCTGCCGTTAGTTCGGCGATCGGACGGAATCCCTGAAAATAAGGATTGGTCACCGCGCCCGAGATTTGCCTCGTGAAGAAACCGAGTGTGCCCAATTCCGAATCAACGGAAGCCTCGTTTCGGCTTTGAATGGGACCGCCTCCAGGAGTATCGCCCGGATACGGCGTCGCAGCGGGGCGAATCTTCAGTGGCATGCCGCGGACGAGAGCGATGAAATGAATCGCGAGCGTCTGCACCCGTTTTTCACCATCGGGGGTCTCGTGAATATGCCACCACTGCCGTTCCTCAAACATTTTGCGCAGCGGCTCGGCAATCGTGGTGTCGTATTGCTCGCGCGAAATTTCTTCCTCGGATGGACAATCAAGCCCGACCAGATGATCAGCCGCGATTCCGCGTTTCTCGGCATAAAATTTCGCGAGCGCTTCGGAATCGGGAACCGCGCTGTTAAACACAACGATGGTTTGAGCCGGCAAATTCTCCGCTGCGGCGGCGCCGATTCCCAACAGGAAAACGAATACCAACACGAGAATCCGTGGGTCATAAAAGCGTGAAGATTGCATGTAGGTCCCGCCGTCACTGGCGGCAGGACCTTTTGCATTCTGCCGCCGGAGACGGCGGCAGCTACAACGACGAGTTCTGATTTTCATCAAAAGCTCAGCTTCAGGCCGTCGTAGGCGATGTGGGTATGCGGCGGCAGATTTTCTTCGAACGATTGTGCCAGCTCATGCGCGATGTGGATGAAATAAGTTTCTTTAGGCTGAACACGCGTTGCGACTTCGAGTGCTTGAGCGACGCTCAAATGAGTCGGATGCGGCTTTTCGCGTAGCGCATCGATGATCAAACATTCGACGCCCAGAATCTTTTGCGCGATCTCATTCGGCACCGCGCTGCAATCGCTGAGATACGCAATGAGCTTGCGCTCGCTTTCTGATTCAGCGGAGTGCAACTCCGCTGGGCGGACAGACTGCAAGTCTGTGTTCCGGGAGCTGCGCGTAAAGAGATACCCATTTACCTCTGCCTTGCCGTGCGGAACCGGCAACGGCATGATTTTGGTTTCGCCTAAAAAGAACGGACCGCTAATAAGGTGCGGCTCAGGTTTCAAATAACCGGGAAATGGGTTGGTACCTTTGAAAGCGAACAAAAAAACGCGTTCAAGATCGGCCATGGTTTTGGCGGAGGCATAGACCGGCATGGAACCGCGTTGCCAGGAAAAGCGCCGCAGATCGTCGAATCCCATGATGTGGTCGGTGTGCGAGTGAGTGAAAACGACCGCATCGACCCGGCGGATATTTTCGCGCAAAGCCTGGGTGCGGAAATCCGTTCCGGTATCGACGATAAAGGCGGTCTCGGGCGTCTCGATGTAAACGGAAGAGCGCAGGCGTTTATCGCGCGGATCGGAGGAGCGACAGACGGAGCAATCGCAGCCGATCATTGGCACGCCTTGCGAAGTCCCGGTACCGAGAAAAGTGAGAGTGAGTTCGGAGTTGAGAGTTGCGGGTGAAGAGTTCAAGATTTTTCGGCGCGCGCACTCTCAACTCTGAGCTCTCAACACTCAACCGATGCTTCTCCAACTCTTACGAATTAAAAATCTCGCGCTGGTTGAGGATTTGGAATGGGAAATTGCGCCGGGGTTCACTGCCATTACCGGCGAAACTGGCGCCGGCAAATCGATCATTATTGGCGCGCTCCAATTGTTGCTCGGCGAACGCGCCGACAAGTCGCTGGTCCGCACGGGAGCGGAGACCTGCACGGTCGAGGCAATTTTTCAGGACAATGATTTCGCGAAATGGAATGCGCGCTTCGAGGAATCAGGAATCGAACCATGCGACAACGATTTGATTTTGAAACGTAGTCTTTCCCTTTCCGGAACGAATCGTCAGTTCATCAATGGGTCGCCCACCACCCTGGCAAATCTCAAGGAACTAGGTGACGACCTGGTTGACCTCCACGGACCACACGACCATCAATCGCTCCTTTCACCCGATCGACAGCTCGATTTGCTCGATGCCTTTGCTAATACGGATGAAGCGCGGCAGAAATTCGGAAAAATCTTCCGGCAACTGCGCGCGCTCGAAGCGGAACACGCGGCGCTTAATACGGCCGAGACCGCACGTGAACAGGAGCTCGACTTGCTTCGACATCAGGTGAATGAGATCGCGTCGACTAATTTGTCGGCCGAAGAAGAAGCGCAGATTGAATCGCGCTATCGGCTGGCCAGCAACAGCCGGCGGTTGATTGAGATTGCATCCGCCGTGGCAACGAAGCTTTCCGAAGCAGACGATGCGATTTTGTCGCAGCTAGGGGAAACGCAAAAGCTATTGCGCGAGTTGGAAAAGTTGGACCCGTCGATGGCGACCGTGGCGAATACTCATGAGACGGCGGTCGTTGAGTTGTCGGAGATTGCGCGCGATCTCAGCCGCTACGCCGAGAATCTCGATCTCGATCCCGAGCAACTCACCATTCTCGAGGAACGAGTCTCGCTCTTTGAAACGTTGAAACGAAAATACGGAGCGACGATTTCTGAAGTCATCGCTTTTGGCGATCGCGCGGCTGAACGAATGCGCAAAATCGAAGGGCGCGATGAAGAGTTGCAGCGGCTGACTAGCGAGATTGCGATACACAGCGCAGAGTTGCGGTGGGCTGGCGAGGCTTTGCGGAAACTGCGTGCAAAAGCGGCGCCCAAACTTTCGGAAATGGTCCGCCGGAATTTGCGCGATCTTGGATTCAAGCAATCGCAGTTCGAAGCAAAAATGAGCGAAATGGAGACGCCGCGTGCTTCTGGCTTTGATGCGGTGGACCTTTTGTTTTCGCCCAACCCGGGCGAGCCGCTAAAGCCGATGCGCGCGATTGCATCGAGCGGCGAAATTTCCCGCTTGATGCTCGCGATCAAGTCGGCGTTGGCCGCGCAGGATGCAGTGCCGTTGCTCGTCTTCGATGAGATTGACGCGAACGTCGGCGGCGAGATTGCCCACGCCGTCGGCGCGCGCATGCGCGAGTTGGCGAAGCGTCATCAGGTGCTCTGCATTACCCATTTGCCACCGGTGGCGGCGGCAGCAACCTCGCAGTTCGTGGTGACGAAAGAAGTGCGCGGCGGGCGCACCTTTACGCAATTGCGTGAGGTTAGCGGTAAGGCGCGACGCCAAGAGATCGCGCGCATGCTCGGCGGAAAGAGTGATGAAGCGCTGAAACTCGCCGCGACAATGCTGGATCAGCATTAGCATCATCCCGAGCGAAGCCGCCTGCCCACGCCGTAGCTACGCGGAGGTCGAGAGGGATTCTCGTGGAAGTTATCTTTGAAGTTGCGCCTCGGGAGCCATCGACTTTCGCTCGGGATGACGAAAGTAATGGACCGCTGGAGAGCGTCGAATCAAAGGGCTCATAATCGACTCCATCACTCCATCTCCAAAATCCACGGCTCGCAGAGCTCGCCCCCCAATTCGCCCGTTGTAACGATGCAACTGTTTTAACTTTTTTACATCAGGGCGCGAAAGCGGCTTCATTTTTCCCTAGCCAGCCACGCGGTCGTTTCTCTATCGTCACGGTTTCAAATGATACAGCGGGATTATCTCATTATCGGCGCAGGTATCGCAGGGGCATGCGCATGTGAAGCAATTCGAAAGCACGATAAGC
>QHRJ01000250.1 GCA_003220075.1 Verrucomicrobiota bacterium | reverse complement strand
ATCTTATTGATCGCAACCATGATTTTGACGTGCGGGGCCGCTTTGGCGTGATTGATTGCCTCAATCGTCTGCGGCATCAGCCCGTCATCGGCTGCTACCACCAGCACCACGATGTCGGTGACCGAGGCACCCCGTGCACGCATGGCGGTGAATGCGGCATGACCTGGAGTGTCGAGAAAAGTAATGGGCTCGCCTTTGTATTCAACGCGATAGGCCCCGATGTGTTGCGTAATCCCGCCCGCTTCGCCCGCAGTCACCCGCGTTTTCCGAATCGCATCCATCAAAGAAGTTTTGCCGTGATCGACGTGACCCATGAATGTAATGATGGGTGCGCGGGGCTTGAGTTCCTCCTTTTTCGCCGGCTCGGGAGTTGGCGGAGCAACAATAACCTTTTCTTCCTTGTGAACGCCGCCACCCTTTTCACGGCGTTCTTTTTCCAGAACGAATCCGTGCCGCTCCGCAATCTTTGTCGCAACATCGGGTTCGATTGTCTGGTTGGCGTTTACGAAAATGTTGAAATCACCCATCAGCTCCTTGATCAGCTGAAAATTTTTCATTCCGAGCTGCGTCGCCAGCTCTTTGACAATGATCGGCGGCTTGATCGTGATGACGTTCTTCGGTTCTTCCTCGACTGGAGGAGCAACTTCCGCGGCTTGTCCATCGGTTGATGAAACCGCAGCACCTTCGGCAACTGGAGCGGGAGCCGGAGGCGGTGGTTCGACGACTGGCGGTGGCGGCGGGGCGGTGAGCCCCGGTTTCGCAACCAGTTTCGAAATCGGCGGCAAAAATGTTGTCCTGACCTTTGGGACGCCGTCTGCGGATTTCGCTTTCGGTTTATCGATTAGCGAAACCGATTCCATCTTGCTCGCGGGCTTAGGCTTCTCTTCGGTTGTCTTTGGCGGCGACCCAGCGATCCGAGCTGGCGCACCTTTCTCCTTTGCCAGCGCTATAGGGCGCGCCGGTTTTTCGGCGGCCTTTGTTTTGGATTCTTTAGCTCTAGGCGGCGTCTCTTTTTGAGGAACGGTCTTCACCGGTTTGCGCGCTGTCGTTGCCGCTTTGCGCGCCGGCGATTTCGTCGTGCTTTTCGTTGCCATCTTGTTCTTCAAAATTTCTGCTCATGGCCCTGAGCTCCTCAGCGGAGAGCCATAACTACTGAGCGGGTTCCGGTTCCTTCACCGCTTCATGGATTTCGCGAGCTTTCGCTTCGTCGATTCCCAAAATATCTACCAAATCCTGCACGTCAGCGTCACGCAATCCCTCCAGATTGGTGAATCCCGACTTCACCAAAGTTGTCGCCTGTTCGTCGCTGATCGGCAATGCAGCCGACAAGGCCTGTGCCGCTTGCGCCACCTTTTGTTCGACCGCTGTCGTAGCTGAAGTGTCCTTTTGAATGTTGATTTCCCAACCGGTCAATCGTGACGTCAGGCGCGCGTTCTGACCTTTCTTTCCAATCGCGAGAGAAAGCTGATCTTCGTCAACCGCAATCGTGACACTCTTCTTCTCTGTGTCGAAGGTGAGATTTTTTACCTTTGCTGGTTTCAACGCCTCGAGCACAAATTCCTTTGGATCGGAGCTCCAGCGAATGATGTCTACCTTCTCATTATTGAGTTCGCGTACGATGTTTTTTACCCGCGATCCGCGCATCCCTACGCATGCGCCGACTGGATCGACTTTTTCGTTGGCGCTCCAGACCGCGATCTTCGTCCGATAACCTGCTTCCCGCGCAATCCCGCGGATCTCGACTGTGCCGTCGGCAATTTCGCTCACTTCGAGTTCGAACAAACGCCGCACAAAATTCGGATGACTGCGGGAGACGATGATCTCCGGTCCACGAATTCCATTGTCCACCGCCACCACGTAAGCGCGCAATCTGTCGCCAACATTGTAATCTTCCACGACCACGCGTTCACGTTGCGGCATGATCGCTTCGAATTTTCCGAGATCGAGAATCACATCCGAGCGATCGAAACGACGCACCGTCCCGCTCACGATTTCGCCAGCACGGTCCTTGAACTCCTCGTAAATCATTTCCTTCTCGACCTGGCGAATACGCTGCATCATCGCTTGCTTGGCCGTTTGCGCGGCGATGCGCCCGAAATTTTTGGGCGTCACTTCCACTTCGACGACGTCGCCGACCTTTGCGTCTGATTTAATTCGACGGGCCGCATTCTCCGAGATTTCGTCCTGTGGATTCGTCACCTTGTCCGCCACGATCAAATTAGCGAGGGCGCGAATCTCGCCGGTCTTCGGGTTAATATCGATGCGCAGTTCCCGCGAAGCGCTCACGCTTTTCTTGGAGGCGGACAGCAATGCATTCGAGACCGCTTCGAGTAAAATCTCGCGCTTAATCCCGCGCTCACGTTCGAGATAATCCAGCATTGCTATAAATTCAGCGTTCATAAAAACAGCTCGAGACCGCCAGACAAAAAAGAGTGGGACACCAGCTCCCACTCCAACGCCACACGTTCTAGAGTCAGCTAATTTAATTTACTCTGGCTTTCCGTCAAGGTGACCGCTCGAGGAGGGGCGGGGGAATGCAAGGTCTGGAGACGCCGGTCTCGCAGAGCTCGACCCTCCATTGCACGTCCCCATTGGCGGTCATCCCGAGCGTAAATCGAGGGATCCCGAGGAAGTTACCTTAAAGTTCCGCAACAGGATCCCTCGACTCCGCTCGGGATGACGAAAATGCCCGCTTCGCCTTGATCGTTCAACGTTTGCCGATCAACCTTTCGCCATGGTAACTGAACGACCCGGACGCCGAACCTGGCGAAAGATCTTTCTCGCCAAATGGTGGCAGCGCCGCCGTACCCACGTCGTGCTCCTGGTTTGGGCGGCGATTTACCTACCCGGTCTGGGCTCGCTTGAAATTCGCGGGGAAGAAGGCCGGCGAATTTTGCCGGCCGTCACCATGTTGCAGACGGGCAATTACCTTGTGCCGCATGTCGGAAGTGAGCCCTATTTCCGCAAACCGCCGCTGATCAACTGGATCGCGGCTGCTTCTTTCAAACTGACCGGCGTTCGTAGCGAGTGGACGGCGCGTCTTCCCTCAGCCCTGGCAATTTTGGCGGTCGCGCTCACTTTCGTCACGCGGGGGCGGCGCGCGCTGGGGACGGCGGGATCGTTGCTGGCGGCGATGATCTGGCTGGTTAACGCCGGGAATATTGAAAAGGGGCGTTTGATCGAAATCGAAGCCATCTACGTCTCGTTAACTGCGCTCGCGTTTATTTTTTGGATCGCGGCTTATCGCGCGGAAGAAACGGGTCGGCGGCTGTGGCTGCTGCCAGCAATTTTCCTCGGACTGGCCATGCTGGCGAAAGGTCCGCTTCCGCATCTACTTTTTTTCTACGGGCCCGTGCTCGCGTTGCTCTGGAATGATCGCAAGCTCGCGTTGCTCGCAACTCGCGACCATTTCATCGCGCTCGTCGTCATGTTTGGAATGTTCGCCGCCTGGGCGCTACCGGCGTTTTTGCTCTCGGATTGGGACCGCGTCGCACATATTTGGTCGCGCCAATACACCGGCCGCGTTTCCGGCAGCGGCTTCCAATTTTCTTCCTGGATCATGAACATTCCACGCGGTCTCGTTTATTTCCTGCCATGGTTGCCGCTCGCATTCCTTCAATTCGAGGAGCCAACGGAATTGCGGCGCCGCCATTTTGCGCTTTTGCTCGGCATTGCTGCCCCGTTTGTGCTGGTGAACGTGATTCCGGGCGCCTTGCCGCGTTACGCCATGCCTGCGCTCGGTCCAGCTGCATGGTGGTTCGGCTTACGGCTTGATTGTCGTCCCATATTTGCGCAAACACGAAAAGGTTCGCCAACACGCTCGGCAAATCGACGCCATCATTCCATCGAGCGTCCCGCTTTACGCCGTCAACCCGAAATACCAGCCGTATTTGTTCTATGTGCACGCACCCGTTCGTTATGTCAGCACGATCGAGCAACTGCCGGCCGATACGAAATTTTTCCTGGTGCAGGGCGAGAACGAAACCGAAGCTCAGACGACGAGGCGTTGGTCGCCGAGCCGGGCCCAGCTGGTCTTGCGCATCGTCGATTACCGCCAACACGAGGCAATTCTTTTTTCTGTTCCATCCCCGCGCTGATCTTGGTTGACAAGCCCCGGCAAACGCCTTGGTTAACAGGCAAATCGTTAGCCTGCTAACGATTCTCCGCATCTCATGAGAAAATTCGATCCCGAGACCTTTGGGCCCCTTCTCGGCGGTACCGCCAGAGCCTGGCGGATCAAGCTCGATCAACGGCTCAAGCCGATGGGCCTGAGCCAGGCGAAATGGCGCACTTTACTCCATCTTTCCCGTGCGCCCGAGCCGCTCACCCAATCGCAGATCGCGGAGCGCACCGGCATTGAAGAGCCAACGCTGGTGAGTTTGCTTCATCGCCTGGAAAAAGAAGGATGGGTTGTGCGCAAGAGCTCAGCGCGCGATCGCCGTTGTAAAACCGTGCATTTGCAGCCTCGGACCCAGCGCGTGATCAACCGAATTAATGCGACCGCGCTGAAGCTGCGTCAGGAGTTGATTAGGGAGATTTCGCCGCGCGAACTGCAAACTTGTATGCGGGTGCTGGATGAAGTGCGCCTTAGCGCGGAACGCGCCCGAGGCAATGGCGAAAGCGCAAGCGGAAAGGGGGGAGGGAAATGACGACCTTAACGGAAGTTAATACGGCTATGCGCGAACGAGTCGCCCACCTGGAACACCGGTTCGGACGTCGTCGCCTTTACCTCGCGACTGGAGTAGTTGGCTTGCTTCTGGTTATCTTTTTCGTGCGTTTCTGGGCTGGCCGGAAAAAACCGGCGCCATCGCCGCCACCGCGCACCGTGGTGGTCGCCAAAGTGATCACGCGAGATGTCCCTCTCTACTTGGATGAAATCGGCACCTGCACGTCGGTCGAAAGTGTGAAAGTACAGGCGCAGGTCAGCGGGCAAATAATCGCGCGAGAATTTCAAGACGGCGGCGAGGTGAAGAAAGGTGATGTCCTGTTTACGATCGATCCACGCCCTTATCAGGCAGCACTCGATCAAGCCAAAGGCCAGTTGGCGCAGGCGCAATCGCAGCTTGTGCTTGATCAAATCACATTAAAACGTCAGCAGGAACTTCGCTCCCGCAATGTCAACTCGCCACAGGATCTCGACACCGCGCAGGGAACGGTGAATAACGACCTCGGAAAAATAAAAAGCGCAGAAGCGGCGGTGGAAGCCGCGCAGGTTAATCTGGACTACTGCACTATTCGCTCACCGATCGACGGTCGAGCCGGTTTGCGCACAGTCGATGTTGGCAATGTGGTAACGGGCGGAAATTCCGGCGGCACCATTCTCCTCTCGATCGATCGATTTGATCAGATCTACACGGATTTCACCGTCGCGGAAAATGATGTCTCGCTGGTTCGGCGCTATCTCGGGAATCCCAACATGAAAGTGCAAACCGATTCCGCGAATGATGATCAGCCGCCGCGTCTGGGCGATTTATATTTCATCGACAACGTTGTTCAACCGGGCTCGGGCACGGTGAAGGCGCGCGGCATCACGCCGAATCCCGATCGCTCGCTTTGGCCCGGAGAATTCGTTCGCGTTCGATTTCTTCTCGATCAACTCAAAGACGCCAAGGTTGTGCCCGCACAGGCTGTGCAATTAAGCCAGCGCGGTCCATTCGTCTTCGTGGTCAAGCCCGACAACACGGTGGACCAGCGACCGGTCAAGCCTGGTCAGCGCCAGGATGGCGACATGATGGTGATCGAAAACGGTGTTCGCCCCGGTGAAACAGTCGTCGTCACCGGACAACTCGCGCTGGCGCCGGGGGCGAAAGTCGTGCCGCAACCAATGGAGCAGAACTCGGGAACTCAAGCTCAAAGCGCAACGGCAAAATAAATGGCGGAAGATTTTGATAACGACGGTGCTGCCGATGGCCAGCACGACCGCGGCTCCGGCGAACCGCGGCCCGCCCCTCGGTCGGGCGCGGCGGCCGAGGCGAAATTAGTCCAGGTCAGCGGCTCCGGCCTGTCCGGTCCGTTCATTCGCCGGCCAGTTATGACGGTGTTGCTTACGCTCTCCGCCATCGTGGCTGGTCTGGCCACTTACGGAAAACTCGCGGTCAATGATTTGCCGGCCGTCGATTATCCCGTCATCAATGTCAGTTGTTCCTATCCTGGTGCGAACCCGACCACGATGGCGAACAACATCGCCACCCCGCTGGAAAAACAATTCCTCCAAATTCCCGGTCTCGACATCGTCACCAGCGCGAGCACGCAAGGAAACACCAGTTTCACCCTCCAGTTTAGTCTTAGCAAAAGTATTATCGACGCGGCGACGGATGTGCAGGCTGCGATCCAGCGCGCTACCGGCAAATTGCCGATCGATTTGCCCAGCCCACCGACGTTCACCAAAACCAATCCGAACGATCAGGCGATTTATCTGATCGGGTTGTTGTCGGACACGATGACGGACGGCGATCTATATAAGTACGCCTCCACCGCGGTGCAGCAGCGAATCGCCATTCTGCCGGGTGTTTCCCAGGTCAACGTTTACGGTGTTCAGGCGGCCATCCGGATTAAAGCCGATCCGGCTGCTCTCGCCTCACGCGGATTGACGATGGACGATTTGGCCACCGCCATTAAATCCGGCACGGTTTATTCCGGCGCCGGCCAATTCGATGGAGCGCATCGCACCTTTGTTCTTCTTCCGAATGGGCAGATCGATCAGGCGGAAGGTTATCGCAATTTGATTGTGGCCCGGAACAAGGACGGTTCGCCGGTTTTCTTGCACGATGTCGCCGATGTTTATCAAGGTGTTCAGGATGAGCGGATGTCGCGCACGTTTTGGATTCGCGGATTCAATCCGCCCGGCTCGGTGGTGGTGCTGGCGGTTTCGCGACAGGCAGGGGCCAACGCCGTGGAAGTCGCAAAATCGGTCAAGGCATTGTTTCCCGAGTTGCGTGCGAGTTTGCCCGGCTCGATCACCCTCGTTCCGGTCTTCGATCGTTCCCAAAGTATCGTTAGCTCGGTCGCGGATGTGCAATGGACCCTGGTCATCGCTTTCGTCCTCGTCGTGCTCGTCATTTATGTCTTTCTGGGCCGG
>QHRJ01000249.1 GCA_003220075.1 Verrucomicrobiota bacterium | reverse complement strand
TGGGCGCACAGACTGGAAGTCTGTGTTCCGTTTGAAATGCCGCTTGAATTGCTGCCCGAACATCGGAGATTTTTTTGTGCTTACAAAAACTACAGCTGATGGGGACGGTACAACTTTAGTGGAAGAGCCGCGCAAGACGACTCGCGCCGTTAACCCGGCGAACGAATCAGGTCCCGCGAAGGCTGCCAAGCCTTTGACGATTTTTCTCGACGGAGAATTTGTGCCCGAGGAAGACGCGAAGGTTTCAGTCTTCGATCATGGGTTGCTCTATGGCGACGGAATTTTCGAGGGAATTCGTTTTTACAACGGCGGCGTTTTCCGGCTGGAAGAACATTTGGAACGGCTGTGGGATTCGGCCCGCTCGATTTGTCTGGAGCTTCCGATGTCGCGCAGCGAAATGACCGAGGCAGTGCTGGAAACGATCCGCAAAAACGATCTGCGCGATGGCTACATTCGTTTGATCGTTACCCGCGGCGTAGGGAACCTGGGATTGAATCCGGCGCAGTGTAAGCGGCCGAGCGTGATCATCATTGCGACGACGATCGCGCTTTATTCGAAAGAAATGTATCAAAATGGTTTGACGGTGGTGACGGTTGCGACACGGCGAACCGGTCCTGGCGCGCTAAATCCGGCGGTGAAATCGCTCAATTATTTGAACAACGTGATGGCGCGGATTGAAGCCAACCTGTCCGGAGCAGACGAGGCGTTGATGTTAAACGACCAGGGCTGCATCGCGGAATGCACCGCCGATAATATTTTCGTGATCAAACGCGGCGAAATTTTTACGCCGCCAATCACGGCCGGCGCGTTACGCGGAATCACCCGATCGGTCGTATTTGAAATCGCGGCGGAGCTTGGAATAAAAATTTCCGAGACCGATATCAGCCGGCACGATGTTTTCATTGCCGACGAATGCCTCCTCAGCGGCACGGCGGCGGAAGTAGTTCCGGTGATCAAGGCGGACGGGCGAGTGATCGGGACGGGAAAACCGGGGCCGATCAGCTTGCGGATGATTGCCCGCTTCCGAGAGATCACACGGGAGGGTGGCACGCCGATTTATTCCTGACAATTCCCACGGCCATTCGGCGCGCGAGATGCTAAAGCAAGTTACGGGGTTGAATGTTTAGACCGGGCGAAGGTCTAATTAAATAAAAATGTTGTGCGACGTTTGCAAATGTAACGATGCGGCGGTTTTCCTGACACAGATTGTGGACGGGAAAATGCAGAAGGTGAATCTTTGCGAAAGCTGCTCGAAGGAAAAAGGCGTGCAGGATCCGACCGGTTTTGCGCTGGCGGATTTGTTGCTCGGCATCGGTGCGGCGGAGGAAATTGAAAAGGGCGGCTCGAACACGCGCTGTCCGGTTTGCGGATTCACTCAGGCCGATTTCAAGAAAACGGGGCGGCTCGGCTGCAGCAGTTGCTATGTCGCATTTGGCGAAGGGTTGAATTCGCTCTTGAAAGCGATGCACAAAGGCACTGCTCATGTGGGCAAACTGCCGGCGCGCGCGCAAAAGACGCTGGCTTTGAGCGATCGCATGAAAACGCTCACAGAAAATCTGCGGAAAGCGGTGCAGGAAGAAAATTACGAAACGGCGGCGGCGTTGCGTGACGAGATCAAACAGTTGGAGAGTCAACTGACGGAGTCGAAATGAAATTTCAGAATTTGATGGCGAGCACCGGGGAATGGTTGCGCGGGGAAGGACCCCATCACCAGGTGGTGATAAGCAGCCGGGTGCGGTTGGCGCGGAATTTGCGGAATCGCGCTTTCCCGGGGTGGGCGAAAAAAGCGGAGCGCACCATGATCCTGGAGTTGATCAAGCCGCGAGTGGAAGAGCTGCCCGAAATGCAGGAGCCATTTTCCGAATTGCTCCAGGACTTGTCCGCGCTGGAAAAGCAAGTGCTGGTGGAACGCCATCTCATTAGTCGCGAACACGCGGCCAAAAGTGTGGGCAGCGCCATTATCATGAATCGCAAGCAAACCCTCAGCGTAATGGTTAACGAAGAGGATCATTTGCGGATGCAATCGATCCGGTCCGGGTTGCAGCTGCGGCAGGCCTTCAAGTTGGTGGATAAAGTGGACAGCGCGCTGGAGGGCAAACTCGATTTCGCTTACGACGCGAAGCTCGGATATCTAACAGCTTGCCCGACGAATGTCGGAACGGGAATGCGCGCTTCGGCGATGCTGCATTTGCCCGGGCTGGTGCTGAGCGAGTTGATCAATCAAGTCATTCAGGCAGTGAATAAGATTGGGTTGGCGGTGCGCGGACTGTATGGCGAAGGCACGGAAGCGATGGGAAATCTATTTCAGATTTCGAATCAAACTACGCTTGGCGAAAAAGAGGACGAAATCATCTCGCGCTTGAACAAAGTGATCGAGACCATCATCGAAAAAGAACAGGACGCGCGTCAGGTTTTGATCCAGAAACGGCCAAATACGTTGTGGGACCAGATCGGTCGGGCCTACGGCTTGCTCACTTATGCCCATGCCATGACCTCGAAAGAAGCACTTAACCTGCTTTCAGTGGTGAAGCTCGGGATCGATCTCGGTGCATTCCCGGAGGATAAGCGCTTGGCCATTGATCAACTCTTCATCGAAACGCAGCCCGCCCATTTGCAAAAGAGCACGCAGCAGAAGTTGAACGCGGAAGAGCGCGATCATTTTCGCGCGCAAATCATCCGCGAGCGTTTGAAATCGTTCCCCAAGCCTGATATTAGTAAAGTGGCGCGGGAGCCGGAACCTACGGGTAATTCCGAGCCGGAGAAAAATGAATAACTTTACCCCGCGCGCCCAGCAAGTCCTGCAACTTGCGCGTAAAGAAGCGGATCGCTTCAATCACAATTACGTCGGCACCGAGCATCTTTTGCTCGGCCTGATCAAGCTTGGCCAGGGCGTAGCGGTCAACGTTTTGCAAAAAATGGGACTCGATCTCGAGACCGTGAGGATGGAAGTGGAGAAACAGGTCGGGTCAGGTCCGGAAACAAAAATGGTGGGCAACATTCCGTACACGCCGCGGGTGAAAAAGGTTCTCGCGCTTGCCGGCAAGGAAGCCAAGGCACTGAATCATTCCTACGTTGGGACCGAACACATTTTGCTGGGACTGCTGCGCGAAGGTGAGGGGGTGGCGGCGCGGGTATTGAAGAGTCTCGAGATCGATATCGAGCGCACACGCAACGAAATTTTGAAGGAACTCGATCCGAATTTCACGCCGCCGGAAGGGGAAGCGGATGAAACCGCCGGCGCCGCGAGTGGCGGAAAAAAAGATGTAAAAACGCCGGCCTTGCGTGCGTTCGGGCGCGATCTGACCGATTTGGCGAAGAAAAACGAGCTCGATCCGGTGATTGGCCGGAAAAACGAAATCGAGCGCGTCATTCAGGTGCTCTGCCGGCGCACGAAAAATAATCCGGTGTTGCTTGGTGAAGCGGGTGTGGGCAAAACCGCGATCGTGGAGGGATTGGCGCAGGAAATTGCGACCGGCAATGTGCCGGAACTGTTGCGCGACAAGAAAGTAATTACGCTCGATCTGGCGCTAATGGTGGCGGGGACGAAATATCGCGGCCAGTTCGAGGAACGAATCAAGGCGGTGATGGACGAAATTCGTCGCAGCAAAAACGTAATCCTTTTCATCGACGAGCTGCATACCATTGTCGGGGCCGGTTCGGCCGAGGGGGCAATGGACGCGAGCAACATCATCAAGCCGGCATTGAGCCGCGGCGAGTTGCAATGTGTG
>QHRJ01000188.1 GCA_003220075.1 Verrucomicrobiota bacterium | reverse complement strand
TCGTCGAGTGCGGATTGCGTGCCGTGCATATTTTCCAGGACTTGGAGCAGGCCCCATCCTTCGCCGTGATAACGTTCGGTTGGGAGCGTGCCTTCGCCTTTAAAATTAACGTAGTCGACCAGCGCGTAACAGCCTTGACTGCTCGAAGCAACGCGATCGAATTGTCGCTGCACGTTTTCGCGATCAGCTGCCTGTGCCATCATTTTAGGCAGAGCATCTTGCAGACGCACGATTAGAAACTGCGCTTGGAGATCGATGGTATCGACGAGGAACTGGCGCAGCTGCTTCATTTTCGGCGAATCGATGGCTTGCTGAAACTCGGCACGGGAATTCCATGGGCAGAAGCTGTCTTGTGCGGGGAGAAGAAATTGAGGTAATTTCGCGCCCTGGGCGGAAACGAAGCGAACAAGCTTCGGAAAACTTTCATCGAAAGGGCCGCGCTGACCTTTTGGGTACCAGATGAAGTGGCCAATGCCGAGGGAAGCGAAGTTTTCGCCCACGTTCCATGAAGTCAGACCAGAGATTGTGCCGCCGCATTCATTTTGCCAAATCCGTTTACCGATTCGCTGTGCATCGGCCGAGGAAATATCGATGGCGGCGTGCAGCGAAACATTGGCCAGCATTATGATGGTTAGAGTTACGGCCACCTGTCGGCTTGACGCGTCCACTTTCTTCTCTAGCGTGCCGGACTTCATTTCGCGCCGCTTTTGGC
>QHRJ01000187.1 GCA_003220075.1 Verrucomicrobiota bacterium | reverse complement strand
ACGGGCGGCGATATCGGGCCAAACGCGATGCTCATTTTTGAAGTCGAGTTGATGAGCGTGAAGCCCGGGGAAGCAAGCGCTCCATCTCCGGCGGCGGCGGCAGCGACTTCAGCCGCAGCGTCAGCGACAGCTTCACCGAAGAGGTCGCCGTAAGAGGTCGGAAGAACCGACACTGTCGTGGCAGGCGTGCCGCCTGCGAACAAGGAACGGCGGTTTCCAGCGGCCCTTTTCATTAATTCAGCTGGCACGGTCGCCACTACTGCCTAACTCGCGCGCGGAGACTGTGCCGAGTTCCATTCCAGGCGCGGGGCGTCGCTCCAAAGGTCTTCCAGGCTGTAGAAGGCGCGTTTGGCCTGATGAAAGACATGGACAATTACCTGGAGATAATCGAGCACGATCCATTGGCTGGCTGGAAATCCGTCAATGGCAGTCGCGCGAATGCTGTGATCTTGTTTTAGCTTTGTCTCTACCTCCCCGGCAATTGCCTTCAAATGCGGTTCGGAGGTTGCAGAGCAAATAACAAAAAAGTCGGTGAAAGTGGAAATCCCGCGTAAATCCAGGACAACGACGTCTTCCGCTTTCTTGTTCGAAGCGAGCTCGCTGCAGAATTTGGCTAGTTTTTCGGAATCTATTTTGCTACCTCCCGATAGAGTCCGCGCGTGCGAATGATTTGTTCGACCGAGCGCGGAACGAGATACTGAATCGAGCGGCCGCTGGCGATTCGGTTCCGAATTTCGGTTGCGGAAATATCGATTCGCCGATCCACACTCAAATATTCGTGGGCGACCGGGGTAAATGCGCGTTGCAGAACAATGAATGTTACCATATGGCGCAAATCCTCAAAGCCTCGCCAACTCGGCAACCCGGCAAGATTATCGTCACCGATGAGTAAAAATAGATGCGCGCCCGAATATTTCTGACGCAACTTCTCGACGGTATCGACCGTGTAAGAGGGCGACTCTCGTTGCAGTTCGCAATCATCGACCTCGAACTGCGCTTCGCCTTCAATTGCAGCTCGCAACATATCCAAACGCACTTCCGGGGCGGCAACCGAAGCGTTTTTATGCGGGGAAAGGCGCGTCGGAACGAAAACAATTCTTTCGAGCGCGAATCTTTCTAAAGCGGCGCGCGCCAGAATTAAGTGGGCGTGATGCACCGGATCGAAAGTGCCGCCGTAGATGCCGATCTTTTGCAATTCAATAAAGAAGGTATTGGCCACGCTCGCCCTTGAACCGCGCCATGTCTGCCGTCCAGCTCGCAACAATTCCAGCGGGTCCGACGCCGCGGGCAAATTGCGAAGCGATCGATGAGCTGCCGTAGCATTTGAAAAACACTTCACGTTTTCCGCGTTTGCTCCGCGCGATCAAATTCGTCCGCAACTGGCGATTCATCTCCGCCAGCGCGTAAATGTTAATCGCAGTCAAATTCGCCGTTGCCGCCGAATCGATTCCGGTTTGATTTGTGATTAGTCCGACGCGCTTATTCTTGAGCAATGCGTAGCCCTTCGCCTCAAGCACATCGATGCCCAGCTCCACTGCGCCCCGCGCATTCGCCGTAATCACAACAGATGCAAGGGTGACAAAAATCCTGTTTCCGGCGGAACGCATCAAATTTAACGTCGACGTTATGAAGCACACTTCCGTGGGTCAACTGTTGCTTGTCGGTGTCCAGGGTCTCGAGCTCGGCGCGGACGAGGCGAAACTACTGCGCCGGGTGCAACCGGGCGGATTCATTTTGTTCGCTCGCAACATCAAAACGCCCGAACAATTGCGAAAGCTCATCGATGACCTGCGCAACTTAAGCATCGTCGAGCCGATCATTACCATCGACCAGGAAGGTGGCCGGGTGTCGCGGTTGCGGGTAATCGGAAACGAACCGCCGAACGCTCAGCAATTACGCGACAAGGGAGACCTCGAGCTGATTCGCGAGCACGGCGACATCACCGGCGATTTGCTGCGATTGTTCGGTTTCAATCTCGATCTCTGTCCTGTGCTCGATATTTCTTTTGATGACGACGCGGACAATTCCTTACGTGGTCGCTGTTACGGAAAAACGGTCGAGCAGGTGATCAGGAACGCGGCTGCGTTCAACAACGGGCTGCGGGCGGCGGGGGTCGCCAGCTGCGGGAAACATTTCCCCGGCTATTCGGCTGCCGTGGTCGATGCCCATCACAGTTTGCCGAAAATCGATCGCACCCGTGAAGAGTTGGATCGCGAGGAGCTTGCAGTCTTCCGGGCTTTTGCCGGTAGGG
>QHRJ01000186.1 GCA_003220075.1 Verrucomicrobiota bacterium | reverse complement strand
TTCGGTAGTGCTGGTGGTTTTGGCGGCGGACACACCGGAGGCGGAGTGAGTAGCCGCGGAGGTGGAGTGGGCTTTGGCAGACCCGGCTTTACTGGTCGGCCTGCTTACTACTATAGCAGAGGCATGCATTATACGAACGCACGTCCCGGACAGGTGCGTTCTCCGGTTCAGCGATCGCCCTCCATGACCAGACCGGATCTCCGCGGGAATAATGCAGCGGCGCGGCAAGATCGAACATCCGGCCGGCCCGCGTTCAACGCCCATATCGCTGAACGTCACGACCAAAATTGGCACAGCGATTGGGACCGACGGCATTCGCATTTCTTCCACAATCGCTTCTTTGTCTTTATCGATGGCTTCTGGTGTGGACTGGATGACGGGTTTTTCCCCTGGGACTACTACCCATACTACGCCTACGATTACTATCCGTACGACTACTATCCCGGCTATTACGCCGACGTTGAGCCATACTATTATAATGAGAACGTATACAGTGATACGCCGATGGTTGATCCAACGGTCACCGCCGTTCAGAAGCAGCTTGCGCAACTGGGCTATTATAGCGGCCCAATCGACGGGATTTACGGCCCGCTCGTGCGTGATGCGGTCGCAAAGTATCAAATCGCCACGCATCAGGATGTAACCGGGAGTCTATCAGCGGAGACATTGCGATCCTTCGGATTGTCGCAGCCGGCGGCAAGCTGAATCCCAACATCGGATTACGATGAAACGACAGCTTGTTCTTCTCTACCCGCGCGAACGCCGACGCCTACGAGAATGGCGCTCGAATTTGCTTCAACAAGCCGCTGTCGGGTACGCTCATCGCTAACGCGAACTCAGAGGTCATTGCGCCGGATCAGCTGCTGATCGCTGCCTAACGAAATCGGGAATCTGAAAATCTAAATGGAATGTGAACTGAGCTCAAAAAGATCGAGATGAAAACCAAGCAGCTCGGTAACTCTGACTTGTTCATCACGCCGGTCCGCTTCGGCGGCTCGGCCTGGGAACAATCTCTCGCTCCGATTCATCGCGCTCTCGAACTCCTCGCTCGCATCTCGCAGACTGCCGCCACGGTGCTGGCCATAGTCCTCGTGGCGGTGATCGCCTGGTTCGACTACGTCACGGGCGACTTCTCGCTGGCAGTGTTCTACCTCGTGCCGGTGGTTCTGGCTACCTGGTATGCAGGCCGTGTCAGCGGGTGGTTCATCGGGGTGTTGAGCGCCGCCGCATGGCTCGTCGGCGACCCGGCGCTGAGCCAGGCCTACGTCCACCCGCTCATGCCCTATTGGAATGCTGCGATGCTCGCGTTGATCTACGGCATCGTCGCTTACCTTTTGTCAACGCTCCACTGGCTCCAGGCCGAACTTCAAGAGCGAGTCGAGCAACGCACCGCTTCGCTGGCCGAAGTGCATCACAGGGTCAAGAATAATCTCCAGATCATCTCCAGCCTCCTAATGCTTCAGGCGGAGAAGCTCAGCAACGCCGCGGACAAGGCTGTCTTCGATGAATGTCGCGCCCGCATCTATTCCATGGCTCGTCTGCATGAGCAGCTCTACTCCAGTGGCGACTTTTCCGATTTGGACTTCGCGGCACACCTTCGGGAGATGGCCGAGATGCTCGTTCGCTCCCACACGCCTCAAGGCTGCAGTTTGGCGCTCGACGTGCGGGCCGATCCAGTCGCAGTCGACCTGGACACCGCGGTGACGTTGGGCCTCATCGCCAACGAACTTCTCCTCAACGCCCTTAAGCATGGGTTTGCCGGACGCCCTGCGGGTAAGCTCACGGTGGAACTCTACGGGGGTGACCGCAATGAAATGACAGTGCGCGACGATGGTCGCGGGCTGCGGCCGGGATTTGACGCAACAAACAATGCAGGGCTCGGCCTCGAACTCGTCCTGGGAATGACGCGACAAATTCGCGGCGAAGCAAAAATTGAAAATGAACCAGCGGGCGGCACGCGCGCCACGATTTTCTTCCCTTCTCTTCTACCTTCGAAAACAGTGAAAACAGAACCCCAATCCAAACCGACTCACCATGACTAACGCCCGCATCCTTATCGTCGAAGACGAAGCCATCACCGTGTCAGCCCTTAAGCGCGAACTCGCTTCACTCGGCTATCAAGTCGCAGCTACCGCTAGCACCACTGATGAAGCTCTTAATGCCGTTGAATTACACAAGCCGGATCTGGTTCTTATGGACATCACCCTCGCTGGAAGCCTCAATGGCATCGTTGGGGCAGTCGTCATCCGCGGCAACTACCATGTGCCGGTTGTCTTTCTCACCGCGCATGCCGATGACCAGACAATGGAGCGTGCGGTGGCTGCGGGAGCCTTTGGGTATGTGCTCAAGCCATTTAGCGGTGCGGGAGTGAAAGCCGCTATCGAAACGGCGCTCCACAAGCACCAGACCGAAATAGAGAATCGTCGAGCCCCCGATCGGGCCGCTTGAAGAGATCGTGAACGCGATTACTAGTCCGCCGCACTTTCTGGAGAAGGTTTCTGTTGAAAAGGACGTGACCAGCGACATGGAACACAGGCTTAAAAGCCTGTGCACCACACAGGTCTCCAGACCTGTGTTCCTTGCGGAACGAGATTTCTGCCTAGGAAAGCCTTTGGGTTCGATAGCTTTTCAACACAGCGAGAAAAGAACGACGCTATGAATTTGCAATTGGATGGAAAGAAAGCCTTAGTCACAGGATCGACGGCCGGAATCGGATTAGCAATTGCCCGCGCGCTGGCGCGGGAAGGAGCATCGGTCGTCATCACTGGCCGCACTCAGCCGCGACTTGATAACGCGACTGAAGATATCCGGAAGGAAATTCACGACGTGAAAATCAGCGGCATTGTCGTAGATCTGGCGACGCCTGACGGGATTTCAAAATGTATCGAGGCTGCGCCGGCCATCGATATTCTTGTTAATAACCTTGGCGTATACGAGCCGAAGCCATTCGAACAAATCGCCGATGATGACTGGCACGCAATTATCGAGCTAAACTTTATGAGCGGGGTGCGCCTGTCGCGCCATTATCTGTCGCAGATGAAAGCGGCAAATTGGGGTCGCATCATTTTCATTTCCAGCGAGTCCGCCATCAACATTCCGGTAGAGATGATCCATTACGGAGTTACCAAGACGATGCAGGTGGCGCTCGGGCGAGGATTGGCCGAGACAACGTCGGGAACAGCCGTCACGGTGAATTCGGTGCTTGCGGGTCCCACTCGTTCGGAGGGCGTTGAGA
Organism: Verrucomicrobiota bacterium; assembly: GCA_003220075.1. Lineage (GTDB taxonomy): Bacteria > Verrucomicrobiota > Verrucomicrobiia > Chthoniobacterales > UBA10450 > AV69. The sequence goes on along the minus strand of QHRJ01000186.1, from coordinate 4,218 downwards.
AATTTCTTATCGACATGGCACGAACGAAGAACGTCACCCCCGAAGAAATAGAGGAGGAATTCTTTCGCACGGCGCGGCCCAGCTCCCTTTTGCAACGTTTCGCCACGACTGACGAAGTAGCCGCTTTGGTCACGTTCATTGCCAGCCCTCTCTCGTCGGCAATCAATGGCGCGGCGCTGCGCGCTGAGGGCGGAGTCGTGCGTTCGATTTTTTAACTACAGCCCAAAATCATGATGCAGGGGCTGCATGGCCGGGATGGATCGTACGCCCTGGCCTGCCGCTTCATGAACCTTTGCCATTTAATTTCCTCAGTTGTCATTTCCCTGTTTGAGGTGGCTTTGATTGAATTTTTGTTTCGGCGATTTCACGCAGCGAGCCGCTAGGAGCGGTTCGCAGCCGGATGTTTATCTCCGATTTTAGGGTGCGATGGACCGGGCATTTGGCCGCGATCTCCATCAGTTTCGCACGCTGATCCGGCGTCAACGCACCGCTCGTTTTCCAACGGCCACTTTTTGCTGCGCGCGTACAAACCGACCGTCATCGACGTGCATGCCCCCAGTCCGATGAGCAGATAATCGTACGGCCCCGGCGCCGCATCACCGCCACCGACATCGGCCGGTTCGTCAGCACGCAACTGATGTGCGCCGCTGACAATCTCCTGGAGAAACCCACTTGCGTTGCCGCGCACAATCACGTCGGCCGGTTTCGCCTCAGTTCCTTCAATTCTTTCCATAATATTCCCTATTTCCGTTTCATTGTCCGAACTAACGACCTGGAAGTGAGCGCCGCTATGGGCGCCCACCTCCATTCCTCCCTCTCACTCCTCCAAACTCTCATACGGATCGTCATCAGCTAATTCCGGATTGGTTTTCAGTGGTAAAACAAGAGAACCCCGAGAAAGCCGACCAGAATCCCGAGCACGGGGCTGAGAACAGCGAACCAGAATGGGATGTCCCAGCCTGCGTCGGTGATGGCATTGGGTTTTGTCTTGGTCATACTCTTGGTTTCCTTGTTAGTTGCTTGCGACTCGTGGCAATCCCAGAGCGCGCAGCGTGTCTGCGTTAAGATTCCCGGTCACGCGCAAGCCCTGGTCACTCTGATAACGCACGACAGCGCGACGGGTTTCCGCGCCGAAGATGCCGTCGATTTCTCCCCGGTAATAAGCTTGTCGCGCTAACTGCTCCTGGACGGACGCAACCGTAGAATCGGCATATTGCTCCGATGAACCGTAGGCGCCCTGGCCGTAATAATCGGCGTCGCCGCCTTGATAAACGCCGGGATCGTAGTCATACGGATAGTAATCGGACGCGTAGTAGCCGTAGCCGTACGGATACCAATAATCGTAGGGATAGAATCCCGTGTCATAGATGAACCAGAAGCCGTTGACGAAATGGCAACGATGTCCATGCCACCAATGATCACGGCGCCGGTCCCAATCGCGATGCCAATCGGCTGAGCGGCGGGCAAAGACATGGTCTCGCCCGACGTTGGAACCGCGGTTTTGGAAACGATTCCTGGAATCATTCCCGTTTCGTGTGAGACGGGTTTCTCGACCATTAACTGTTCGAGATCCGTCGAAGCGACGATCGGTCGTTCCAGTTGCAAACTGGCGAGTGCGCACAAACGTGCGATCAGAACCAACAAAGCGCTGTTGACGAAATGCCGTCGGCGCTTGGTACGTTGAGAATCGCGTTCCGGGCACCATGTAGCGTCCGCCGCCAAAATTACCGCGCGGGGCGGAGTAGAATGCTGGAGCGGCAGCGTGTGCTGGAGCTGGATGCGCGGCCATGGCAAAGCCTCCGCCGCCTCCACCTCCGTGATGACCTCCCGCTTTCGCTTGCGCAATCATGGCCGCACTCGCGAGGAGCGCGACCCAGTAGAATTTAGTCTTCATGATTTTGATTTGCTTTGTATTGTTGTTTTAAATTCATTGTCTTGACTTAACGAAGGCCGCCCGCCACACGAAGCGTTTCGCCGGTGATCCACGCGGAGTCGGACGAAGCGAGAAAGACGGCAACGGGAGCAATGTCCTCGGGTTGGCCGATGCGACCGAGCGGCGTCTGTGCTTCAATGCTCTTGCGAAGATCGCCTTGGTCGAAGCCGGCTGCGCGCACTCCTTCCGTTTCCACCATGCCGGGATTGATGGCGTTGACGCGGATTTTGCGCGGACCGAGCTCTTTGGCCAGCGTTCTGGTGATGGCGTCGACCGCCCCTTTTGTCCCTGTATAAACCGACGAACTCGCCGGCGTCAATGACGTGACGGCCGAGCTAATGTTTATGATGTTGCCGCCAGTGGAGTCGAAATGCTTGACCGCTTCCTGCGTGGCGAGGAGCAGGCCGAGAACATTCACGTCAAAGTGTTTGTGGAATTGCTCCTCGGTGATCTCTTCAAGTGGCGACCAGTCATAAACTCCAGCGTTGTTGACTAGGATGTCGATCTTGCCGAAGGCCCTCTTTGCTGTGGAAAAGAGTCGTTCGATTTCCGCCTTCTTGGCGACGTTCGCCTGCACGGCGATCGCTTTGCCGCCGCGCTTTGCGATTTCGTCAACGACGCGATCTGCGCCTTCTTTTGACGAGGCGTAATTGACGACGACGGCTGCACCTTCAGCCGCGAATTGTTTTGCGATGTCGGCGCCGATTCCTTTCGACGCACCTGTTACGACTGCGATTTTTCCTGCAAGTTTTCCATTTTTCATTGTCTGCCTTTCATTTGGTTGTCTCAAAGTGGTACTGTATTTGTTAGCCCCGAGCTGGCTGATGTGCTCTTCCACTAGATCGGGCAGAAATAAATGCGGAAAAGCTAATTCCCACGCCTTTACTTCTTCCTCGTCGAGGACGATTCGAACGAGATCGCCCAGGTCTGGGTAGGTCCGCTCGTACTCTTCCTGCAATCGGTTTTTTAATTTCGAAACCGCATTAGTGACTATCTGGGGGAAAACTGGCGCTGGATCAGGGTATTGGTCAGTTTTCATAGGTTTTTGTTCTTCGATTTCGGGTTCCTTGTATTTGACTGGTCGTCTATAAATTTGGTAAAAAAAGAGATACTCATGTGGAGGTGATAGCGGCTGGTTTGGCACCCAACACATCCATCGCTATTTCTTTAAAGTTCCGGAGCAATTCCAGGTCGTTTTGAATCCGGGCCTGGGCGAGCGTGCCGTGGTAACAAGCAAAGAGCGTCTTCGCTTTCGCTTGGGGATCTGGTGCCTCAATCAAGCCCTGCGCATGAGCGTCCCGAATCGCCGACTCAAAATATTTTATCTTCCGATCCAAAATGCGGTCAACCGTATCGCGCACGATCTTGTCCTGCGTGCTCACCTCGCTCCCGATGCTTAAGAGGGGGCAGCCGAGGATGGAGCCGCACTCGTGTTGAAGTCCGGCCAGACGGTCGTGCACATGATCGAAATAGCGATCGAACCGCTCGAGAGGGGGAATTGTGGGCGAAAAAAGAGCGTCCATGTTCGCCTTGTTTTTATTCCATTCCGCTTCCAGTGCCGCAGCCGTGAGCTCGGATTTTGATTTGAAGAAATAATAAAAGCTTCCCTTTTTTGCACCGGCTCGCTCGCAGATTGCGTCCACCGAAGTGGTGCCGTAGCTGTTCTCCCACATTAAATCCAACGCCGCGTCGGTCAGGCGTTTTTTCACGTCACTTACTCGAGGCATGACACACCTCTAACCCGCATAAACTAACCAGTCAACTATTTTTTACACTTTTTTCGGTTGGCGTCTTCGGACATCGGCTACGGGCGGAACACAGGCTTCCAGCCTGTGCGCCCAACAGGCTTTTAGCCCGTTGTCTTTATGGGGAAAAAGCGAACAACGTCTGTCAAAGTTGAGTGTTGATCGTTGAGGGTTGAGAGTCGAGGCAATGGCGGCGCAGGATCTAAACGCGATGGCGTTCCCGAAGCTAACCGAGGAGCAAATCAGGCAGCTTGCCCGCTACGGCGGCGCTTCAACGAAAACATTTCGCGCGGGCGAGGCGCTGTTTCACGCGGGCGATCGCGATCCGAAGTTCTTTGTCATCAAGTCTGGTGAACTTGAAATCATCGATGTCACCGGCGATCAGCCGAAGACGATCAGGCTGCAAGGCCCCGGAGATTTCACCGGCGACGTTGGTCATCTGACTGGCAGTCCGAAAGTGGTAAGCGCGATCGCGCGATCCGATTGCGAAGTATACGAAATGTCGGAGGCAGAACTGCGGAAGGTTTTGAATCAGGATCC
>QHRJ01000185.1 GCA_003220075.1 Verrucomicrobiota bacterium | reverse complement strand
GGTTTTTATTGACGAGGCGCATTCGATGCTTGCCTGCGGCCCAACCGGTCGCGGCGCGGCGGAGAAATTTGGAGTGCAGGATCGTTTTCCGCTCGTTTACGGCACGTTTTCAAAAGCAATTGGCGCGCTCGGAGGATTTGTCGCTGGGTCGAAAGAGACTCTGCAATACCTACGGTTTTACGCCCACCCCTATGTCTATTCGTGTGCGCTTCCCCCGGTCGTAGTCGCGGCCATCCTCAAGGCACTGGAGATCGGCACTCGGGAAGCGGAATTGCGAACGCGACTATGGGACAACGCCGATTACTTCCACGCCCAACTGCGAGGTCTTGGTATCGATACGGGCGAATCGACCACCTACATCATGCCGATTGTAATCGGCGATCGAGAACGAATGTATCGACTTGGTCACCAGTTACGAAGGCGCGGTCTTTGGGTGGCGCCAGTGGATTATCCGGCTGTCCCACAAGACCGGATTTGCTTCCGCGCTTGTGTGACTGCTAAACACACTCGCGCTGATCTCGACGAGGCGCTGAACATCCTTGAGGACACCTTGGCTCCGGCTGCGCTGCAGCATGCCTGAGTTGTTGCTCAGGACTGCCTTGTCAATGCCGGTGCAGATCATCGAACCCTCGACCACTCCGGAAGCGACTTACAAGGCGCGCGAGGTCGAAGGAATTCTCGATCTTTATTTTTACCGCAAGATCGGGTTTTGGCTGGCGCAGTTTTTCGCGCGACTGAATGTCACGCCGGCACGCGTGAGTCTTTTTGGGGCCCTCTGCGGCGTAATTGCGGGTCACCTTTACTTTTATCGCAATTTAGGCACAAATATCATCGGCATGGCGCTGCATGGCTTCGCCAATGCTCTCGATAACGCAGACGGGCAATTGGCCCGCTTAACCCGAAAGGAGAGCCGGGAAGGTCGGGTTATCGACAGCCTGGCCGATCACCTCATCTTCTTAAGCATCTATCTCCATTTGGCGCTACGTTGTTCGATTGAAGGTGCATCGCCGCTCGTTTGGCTTCTGGCGGTGACTGCCGGAATTAGTCATGGTTTGCAAGGCGCCGCCGCCGATTATTATCGGACAACGTACCTTTATTTTGTGAAGGGTGGATTACCGGTGGATTTGGATTCCTCCATGATCTTGCGCTCGAGTTATCGAAAACTCCGTTGGCGTGATCAGCCGCGGCCCAAGTTTTTGCTCGCGCTCTATTTAAACTTCACCCGGCAACAGGAAATGCTGTCACCCCGGCTAAATAGATTGCGAGACGTATCGAATCGATCATTTCCTCATCAGATTCCGGAATGGTTCAGGACGCGCTATCGAATTTCCGCCCGGCCAATGTTCAAGCTGTGGGGATTGTTAATGACGAATACACGGATGCTCGTTTTATTTATCTTTTTATTTCTTGGTCAGCCCATTTGGTACTTCTGGGTTGAAGTGACCATTCTAAACATGCTTCTCGCCTACCTGATTTATCGTCAGGAAGAGATGTCGCAATCGCTGCTTGAACTGGCGACGACGACACGTTAGGGAATCTGCCGTTCGTGTCCGAGATTAAGGTTTCGCAAGTGGGGTCGCGCGCGGACCGCAATACCTTCATCCGGTTTCCCTGGAGTATCTACGACAACGACCTTGCCTGGGTGCCGCCGCTGATCATCGAGCGCAAGGCCTTTCTCAACCGCAAACGTCATCCATTCTATCGGCACGGCGATGCCGCTTTATTTCTCGCGAGGCAAAACCAGAAGATCGTGGGCCGGATTATGGCGAGCGACGATCCAAATTACAACGCCGTGCATCACTCAAATGTCGGCTGCTTTGGCCTCTTCGAGTGCATTGACGATCGCAAAGTCGCTGCCGCGCTTTTTGAGGCTGCGGAAGGTTGGCTTCGACGGAAGGGTCGGCACGAAATAATGGGGCCGATTGATTACTCGACCAACTATGTTTGCGGGCTATTGATCGCTGGTTTTCAATTTCCGCCCACCATTCTCACAGCGCACAATCCGCCCTATTACGCCGAGCTAATCGAAGGATGTGGTTTCGAAAAGAGAATGGACTTTTATGCGTGGTGGTTCAGGGACGCGACCAGAGCCGCGGCCCGGTTACGCAAGTTGGCGACAAGATTACAAACCAAGAGGCGGTTTACAATCCGGCCCGGCAATCTGCGGGACTTGCCGGTCGAAAGTACTCGGCTGAGGCGAATCTATAATGAGGCCTGGCGGGATAATTGGGGTTATGTGCCATTTACCGAACCCGAATTCGCGCACCTGACGAATGAAATGAAACCATTACTACGTCCCGAATTCACCGCCATCGCGGAGGTTGATGGGGAAGAAGCCGGTTTCATCATCGCGCTACCGGATATCAATGTCGCGCTCCAGAAAATCAACGGACGTCTCACTACTTTCGGTATTCCGATTGGCCTGATCAGGCTTTTATACGAAAAACAACGGCTGAGAAGGGCGAGGCTAATTGCGATGGGCGTGCGTCCAGAATTTCGTCAGCATGGCGTGGCAGAGATGTTGGTTCTTCGGATTATTGAAGAGGCTATGTTCAAGCTGGAATTCCAGGGCGAGCTCAGCATGACGCTGGAAAACAACAGAATGATCAATCGTTTTCTCGAAGCGATCGGAGCGCAGCGCTACAAGACATATCGCGTCTACAGCAAATCAATCGCGTAGGCGGAATTGATAGCACTCCTATCGTTTGCCCAGACGCTCCCATCGAAACAGATGCTTTCATGCTGCTGACCCCATTTCCATTGTTTTCGCTGCAAAATGTCAAATGATACAATCCCATTTTCTCCTCCCAGCATTGGCATCCTCTGCCTTTAGCGAATCGTAGATGCTTGTCACCTTCTCGAAGACTGCGTCGACGGTGATTGCTTGCATGCAAAGGTTGTTGCGACATACCGATTGCCGATTGTTGTAGGCGTTTACGCACGGGCTGCACGCAATGCCAGCCCAAAGCGCAGTTGCATTTGACGAACGCGCGCCGAAAAGCGCGGGCGTCTCTGGGCCAAACAATGTGACGACGCGAATCGGCGTCATGGAAGCGAAATGAGCGGGGCCACTGTCGTTCGTCACCAAGATCTGACTCCGCGTATAAAGGACAAGGACCTGACGCAAGGTTGTTTTTCCGGCGAGTGAGATAACGCGGTTTGAACTAACTTCAGCCGCGAGTCGGTTATTGGCGGTCGCCTCGGCCGGTGCGCCGGTGAAGGCGATGAACAAGTCCGCGTAACGTTCGAGCAGTCGCCGGGCAAGTTCGACGTAACGCACCGGAGGCCAGCGTCTCAACGGTAGCAAATCACTCGCATTTGGATTAAGCAAAATGAGGGGCGCCGAACCCACCGCCGGGTTCTCGCGTCGTAGCAATGTATCCACCTCCGCAGCCTCGCCTGGCGCTGGATTGAATTTGGCGAAGGGTTGAGTCGCGGGCGGCTTGAAGTCGAAAGTCGGCAGCATCGCCGGATCTCGTGTAAGCGCTTCAACCATGGCTTCGAACATCTGGCTGGTGTGGAGATGCGGATTGTAGAGAAGCCGATGCGTCATCAGGTCGCCGCGGTAAGGGCCATCTCCAAAAAATGTATGAAAGCCCACGCGTGATTTCGCTCCGGTCAAGAACGTGAGCATCGCGGAAAAGCGGGTCAAAAACTCCATATCGATCACGGCGTCGATGTCGATCTTGCGTGCGCGTAGGACTGCGCGAAAGGCACCGATGGCGAGT
>QHRJ01000184.1 GCA_003220075.1 Verrucomicrobiota bacterium | reverse complement strand
AGAGCCCACCGATAGTCGAGTAGGTTTGGCCAAGCTTCTTGCGGGTCTCGATGGAAAAGCAGAGCGGCGGCGCGTCAGCGAATTGGAAGCTGACGATGGGATGCGCGATCCAGGGCGAGCCCCAGTAATCGACCGCGAGGTCGATGCCGGTGATCTGCGAGATGCGCACAGTGCGCGTTTCCCAGTGCGCGGTGTAATCGGTCTCGGTGCGGTAGTCACAGTTGCGAACATTGTGCAAGGTTACTTCGTCGCCCTTGATCTCCGCCCACGCGAGTTGCGCGACGTCGAGTTGCCAATTGGCTTCGTTGCTCGGCTTGAGGCTAAACCACCAGGTAAGAACCGCGCCGAACAAAATTGCGAGAAGCGCCAGCTTTCGTGCAAGCGGGCGGACCAAGCCAAGAACCGCGAGACATACGATTAGAAAAACGATCGCCAGGATTCGATTCGCGGCGGGGGCGTCGAACCACAGCGCACCAAAGGCCCATGCCTCGGCGAGGAAAAGGACGAACCAGGCAATAACAATCGTTAGGCACCGAACGATTCGATAAGAGGCAATCATCGCATAAAGCGATCCGGGCGCAGCGCGTTCGGTGGTTTAGTTGGAGGAGATGTTTGTTTAAGGATACGATGAACTTCGGCGATGGCCTGCGGATTCAGGGGCGAGCTGTGATTGCAGGGCGCGATAAATTCGCTCCTGGCGCCATCGAGATGGCTGCTCCAGTAAGCGACGACACCGTCGCTGCTCTTGGGAGTATCACCACGTCCCCGGTCGCCAATGATTGAGTAATACGGAATGCCGGGCGTGATCGGGACTTTATTGATGGCCAGAACGAAACGGTTATTTGGGGCCAGGGTGTCGACGCTATTCGGGAACCCCTTCAACTTCAGAGTCGCCGGATCAGGCACGACGCTCTCGCGGGCAACCTGAACCTGGCTCATCGAAATCAGCTTGGTCGGCGCTTTCACCAGCCTCGATCCGATCCGGCCGATCCACTTGCTTGCCAGTTCACTGCCGCGATGCGGCGTGGACATGAAAATTACGCGGCCGATTTCTGGTCGATGCCGGAGAATGAGCGCCTCTTTGAGGAGATTTTTGCTTTCCGCCGGCAGCTTCGTTTGCTCGGGCGGCTTTCCAAAAGCCTCCAGCCATAATTTGTTCCCAGTATCCGTGATCAGAGTTCGACTGATGCATCCTCCCATGCTGTGACCTACCAGCACCATTTTTTTGGTGAGAGGATATCTCTTTTCAATGGCGTCGAGCTCCCGGCGGAGGATGAGCGCGCTATAGGGGTAGGGATAACCGCTGGGATAACTGTAGAACCAAAACTGATAATTGCGCCGGATCGCTTTATCGTTGCGCAAATCGTTTATCAGTGGCACCCACGAGGCCGGGGTGTCCATCAGGCCATGTATGACAAGCACGACCGATTTGTTTGGATTGTAAGGTTCCAACCGAGCAACCCGGGCTGTGGCGGCATATTCCTCCGGACGCAGAAGCCGTATAAGTCCAAGTTTTTGCGGCTTCTCCTTGGCCAACGTCATCGCCAGGGAGGCGGTGAAATTCGCCGCCAACGGGTAGTTATGACCTTCCACGCGCACGGTTTCCGCGGCCAATGGATCGCGGATTGAGAGGACACAGAGTGACCCTTCGAATTCCGCGACGCCCGTGACGCCGTAATAAATTGCGGGTGGCGCAAACAACGCGGTGGCTTGCTCTGCGGTCAGGCGACGGACGGCCACGAGCGGTGCTCCGATTCCGTCTTTTTTGACATCATTCTTCACATAAGCGCCGTGATACCTCAGCTCATCGGTAGGGATCAAATCATACAAGGCCGGGTTCTGCTCCGGCTTGGCGAGATCCCGTTTGCCCGTAAGAGTTAATTTGTTATTCGTACCGATCTGCACGGGTTTAGTCCAGGGATCGAGCTTGGCCTGACGGACTACCGAAAAGATCCCAGCAACTGCGAAATTGTAGCAGCGTCTTGCTTCTGTATTCGTCGAGCTGCGCTCAAGTTCGTGCAATGAATCGCGCGCCGCGTTGGCATAGGCTTCGAGCGCGATCAGTGGCTGTGTCCGCTGCAATCCCTGGGCCCGCTCAATTGCCTTGACGATGTCCTGATCCGTCCCGGAGGTGGCCTGGAATCGAGCGGGTGGCTTCTCCGAAATAACCGCGATTTGCGGCGCGCAGCCGGCTACGATGGCGGCGGCCAGAACGAGAAGAGCTGAATTTCTAAAGTAATCAGCGGTCCATCTATTCATTTTGGCTAACGCGCGGATTCGGCGTGCTATAGAGCGAGACGCGGCGAGCGACGAGCTCAATCAACAGAATAAGCCGGTCATCGATGCGACGGCGGTGAGCATTCGGCAGCACCGGAGATGGGAGTTATCTCACATCACTGCACCTTATTCCGCCGGTGCTTCTTCTTCCTCTTCCGGCCATTGATCGTCGGTAGGCTTCCAAGTTTTATCTGGATTGTAGCGATCCATCTTTTCAAAGGTCTTCAACGTCTCCGGTCCGAGGTCCTTTTGATAGACGACGCCGTCAGGACCAACAATAAAGGTCTCTACTCCCGTTACTCGATGCTGCGCGGGCGCTGCCGCCAGGGCGAACCCGCCGATCATGGTGCCTTCCACAACGAAATCCATCTGGCCCATGGGAGCAGCTGGTCCCTGTCCTTTCAGTACTTTGAAATAGTAGCCATGATACGGCTCAGTTTTTTTCGAGTAGCCTTGCTCGAGCGCTTTCGCGATTCCTTCTCCGACCGGACCCGCCCAGGTGCCATCCGCTTCTTTCCACGCCAGACCGTCATGTTTGCCAGGAGTGCTGATGATTCGCTGCGCGTACTGATTCACCTTCGAATCGTCATGCTTCTCCTGAGCATATTCATGCTGTGCTTCCACAAACCCCCGACAGATCGCGATGGCATCGAGTTCGTTAGCGCCGATGCGGCGATTTAGGATTTCCTGCCGGCCGATCTTGGTATCGAAAATCCACTTACCCTTCTGCTTCACGATAGGAATCGGAAGCGGATCATTGTCATTGCCGACCATAAGGATGACGCGGTTAGGGTCCTTATTGAGAGGCTCGACCGCCATCTTCTCCTTGGCCCTGGCGGCAAAAGCGACAGCTCTCTGCTTATCCATCACCTGGTCTTCCGAGCTAATGATATCTGCGCTGTCTGGCCCGAGAATCTCCTGTAAGGCCGGTACGTCGAAGGTCTCCGTGGCTTGAATAAGGGCGTCAGTAGCCTGCTTCGGGTTATCGAACTGTTTTTGTTTTTGCGTCGTCGCCGGGGTCTCCGGTTTTGTTGACGGAGCCGCGTGCGGCGCAGTGACCAGACCGAAGATAATAATCGCGGAAGCAAGAGCTTTCGACGAAGTCATGATGTTTGATATTGATTTCATTGGCGTTCCTCCATCATCGAAGTGTTTATATCCGGCGTCCTCCTCCACCGCCACGATGACCGCCGCCGCCACGACCGCCGCCGCTGAAGCCGCCGCCGCCCATGCTGTGGCCACCTCTACTGCTGCTGGCTCTGTTGTAGCTGCCGCCGCCACCGCCGCCCCCGCCAAAGCGCCACCGCTTGGTCGATTTCCTCCAGCTCCGCCGCCAGGGCGATTAGCTGTACCAGCTCCGCCACCACCCGGCCGGTTAGCTATACCTGCTCCGCCGCCAGGACGATTAGCTGTGCCAGCGCCACCACCACCAGGCCGGTTGGCTATACCAGCTCCCCCTCCGCCCGGACGATTGCCTGCACCGCCGGCTGGTTGCTGGCGCGCGTTACCACCAAAACGATTCGCGGTGTTTCGGTCACCATATGGCGCGCTTCCGCGATGCTGCGGGTTGTGCTGCCACTGTCCTCCTTGCTTGTTGAAGTTCGCCTTATTGTAATTGTTCTTGTTGTAATTGTTTACGTACTTGTTGTTGACGTTGATGTTGACGTCGCCGTGGCCCCAGCCACAACCCCAGCCCCAGCCCCCATTTCCCCAGGCAGCTCCGATCGCAACGCCAGTGCCGAACGCCAGCAGGCCATATCCCGGCGGGTAGTACATCGACGGATACGGATAGGCAGGCGCACCATAGACCACAGTCGGGTTGTACGACGGGACGTAAACAACTTGCGGATCGGCCTGCTCAATCACAATCACGTTCTTGCTTTCGACCGTCTTGCTTTCCACTTTCTGCTGCTGGCTCGATTTTAGATTTCCCGCACCCTGAGCCTTTGCCCGCATTCGCTGCACCGCGTCCATCACGTCTGCCTCCTGGGCAAGGAAGACGTTTCCCAAGTCCGAACTCCAACTGACGTTCTCGGCCAACTGCTTGACCACATCCGGAAAAACCGCCATGGCCTGGACACTTGGGTCCCAGTTCTGCTTCTCCACCGCATCGGCCAGGGCCTTGCCCTTTAAGGCTTTGTTTTTCTTCATCCATTGCTCGAGCTGAATGATCTCGAGTGGATAAGTGGAAGCGGCCAGCGTCTGGGCCAAAAGCGGGTCGGGGTAAAGCGCAATCGGCGCCACTAACGAATCCAACTGATCATTCGGAATCTTCGGAGCCTCCTCCGCGGGCGCAGCGCTTCCTGTGGGCATTGCATTTTGCGGTTCCGTTCCCTGCGCCAACGCCACGCGATAGCTAGGCGAGAGCAAAGCGAGGCAACCGATGATTACCACGCATATTAGTAGACTTAGTGGGGAAGTTATTTCGCCGGAGCTTGCGATGCTGTTTTTCACTGTACCAACTCGCCCGCGCGCGTCAAAATGATTCATGCGATTCCGACTCTAGTCTGCCGTTCTTTCGGTCGGGCATTGGACCTTAGTCCTACTCTGCCCGGAGCCCGTCGCGCTTAAGGTCGTATTCCTTTCCTCGCGAGGATTTTTCAGATTCGTCATCGAGGTGGATTTTGCTCGACGAAGACATGTCGGAGTATTGGACCGCGAGCCTACATTTCGCCCGGGTCCGCAACGGTGGCTGGCGGTAGGTCCGCGGGCGCACCCAACCCTTTGCTCATGAGCTTGCTGGTTCCGACGCCCCATTGATTCAGGGCGGTGCAACGTTGCGTAACGGTACATTCAAGAGGTGCACACGGTCCTGGCGAACGACTTGAATGCTTCCACTCGCGGCCGAGGGCGAACTCGGAATGAAAATCGTTAAACGGCCATCCCCATGATCTTCCATGACGAACGCAAAAATATCGACGCCGTCAGAGGCAGAGACGAGCGCGGGCCTGACCATTCCTTCGCGCTCGGTGTTGGCCAGACCATTGATAATATTTTTCAACGCGGCGTAGCCGGGCATGCGATTAAGGATGAAGTGCTCGACCCAACGTCCCGATTGGGCGCCGACTTGCAGACGCAGCAGCAAGCCGAGCAAAAAAGAGATCGCAAGAACGAGCACCAATCCAAAAACCATCGGAAACTCAACCGCTTCGACGGCCTGCCCGGTCATCAGACTGATGATCTTGGCCGCAGCCACGCGCGCCACCCCGACTGCTTTTGAAAGCAGAAAAATGGTCAGCGCAACTGGAAGCAAAACGAACAAACCGCCAACCGTGGTGGTTTTCAAAAAAAGTCCAAGTCGTTTCATTTGTGCAAGATCGACATCTGTCGCGCGCTACTTCGAATACGAAGTTTCACGAGCCGGAGGTTTTCCACCCGTCGGGAAAAGTGGAGTGACGACAAAGCGCAGGCCCCAATCTGGCCCGCCGCTCGGACCGTCAGCATAAACCTTCGCACCGAAGGCAAATTGCACCGGCAATTTGCCGATCTTAACGAGCTGACTGACCGAAATATTGAATGGAACAATCCATTGTTCCGCCCGCCAATCATACGTCGATTCCGTGTTCAGCCGAAAGTGGTTTTCGTCTTGGTCGTATAAGAAATAAATGGCTGCAGAAATGTGTTGCTGACATAGGCGCGGTGACCATCGCCGGCATAAGGCCAGATATGGTTGAAGAGCGGACCGTAGGTCCAGCCGCCGGTTTGTTTCAGCAGGAGACCGGTCGGACCCGCACCCCACTTTTCCGAGCCGAGCAAATCATCGGTCCCACTGGGCCAAAGGAGCACCGGCCCAAAAACCGAGAATCAATCCTCCGACCGGTTTTTTCGGTGAGAAAAAAACTTTGCACGATATCGCCCAGTCTACTTTGGCTCGTACCCGGAATGACATCGTCCTGCGAAATGATCGGTACGATTGTGCGAATGATTAGGTTATAATCTTTACCTAATGAGATAGGAATAACGGGCTGAAAGTTGAGCGTGTAATTAAAGCCATCGTCGTTTGGTCCCATGTTGAAATCGAAATTGCTCTGGAACGGCACACTGATGAGCGACGCGACCGGGTTCTGAAATTGTTTGGCGAGTTCTGCCTCCTGGTCTTCAGAAGCGCCGGCGGCTTGCGATTCCGGAAGCGCATTGCCATTGGCGTCGACAGGAGTCGAGGCTACCGTAACCAATTTGGCGGGCCAAAGTATGATAACAAAAAAGATGGTGGCGATTACCGCGAGAGATCTAGTCCTCATAGGCGGAAAGAGATTTCGCACTCAATCCGCCAGCGCGAATGGCATCTGGTGGGGATGATTCCGCTTCTTGGCCATGTGATAGGGAATGTCGTGAATCGCGATCATCCCGTAGGAGAGGATCAAGACGACGAAGATGAGGATAGCGAGTGCGAAATAGCTCAGAAAGTCCATGGCGGTTAGTTGTTATTAGTCAAATGCTTCGAAATGGAAGAAGTATAGGGATGTCACGTTCCTTTTCTGGTTGGTGTGTTTGCCAGCATACTCGACACCAAAAAGCGACCTCGGTCGCAATGTTAGTCTTTTTGCATTATTTCCATAACTTACTCCGTCAAAAATCGATCTTCAGTCGACTGCCGGCCAGCACGGCGGTGTCGAAAGCCTTCGTGCTCGGTTGTGCGACTTGCAGGTCGACGGTCAAGTGACACC
>QHRJ01000010.1 GCA_003220075.1 Verrucomicrobiota bacterium | reverse complement strand
ACGATCCGAGACCGCGAGGTGGAGGTAATCTAGTAAAACTGGGCCCAGTTCGGATTGGAGTCTGCAACTCGACTCCATGAAGCCGGAATCGCTAGTAATGGCGCATCAGCTACGGCGCCGTGAATACGTTCCCGGGCCTTGTACACACCGCCCGTCACATCATGGAAGTTGCTTGTAGCCGAAGCCGGCGCGCTAACCCGCAAGGGATGCAGCCGCCTACGCTATGAGCAGTAACTGGGATGAAGTCGTAACAAGGTAGCCGTAGGGGAACCTGCGGCTGGATCACCTCCTTTCTAAGGAGAAAGCCGCGACGCGCCGTGATTCGAGAATCGAGAAATCGAGATTCGGAAATCGGTCGCTCGCACTAGGTCGACGGCTAAATCCTTTGGGTGAATCAATTGATCATCCAACGGGACATGCCGTAAAGACTTTGGAATCGAAAGGGACCAGAGCTCAGAGAAAACGACGGTAACGCACAATTCAGTCTTTGCTGCTACACATCGACTAAATGCCGGATGACAACCTCACGTTGACATCCGGCATTTTTCTTTTTCTCTCTTTGGATTGGGGAGCGCGGGCTGCTCGCGTGCTCGTTTCGGCGGCGCGCCGAAACAGTCTTTCCCAAAACAAGTTTGCGATCGCGAGGACGCGACCGCCAGCACGCGAGATGCGTGCGCTACCCAGATGCTTATGCCAACCTCGCGCATGATCATTGAAATGCGGACCTACAAAATCAAACCGGGATTGCGGACGGAATTTCTCGAGATCTTCGAATCGAAAAGCCTCCCCGAACACAAAAAGATCGGGATGAAAATCCTCGGCCCATATCTTTCGGTCGAAGACGACAACACATTTTTCTTTATGCGCGCTTTCCCCGATCTGGCGAGCCGCGATCCGATGAAAGCTCAGTTCTATGAGGGCAAGTTGTGGAAAGAAGAGCTTGAACAAAAGCTCATGCCCATGATCGACAAATACGACGTCGTTGTTGTCGAAGCCAAAGATGGGCTCGGCGCATGGCGATGATTTCGTCCGGACAATCGCAGACCGAAAACGGAATCGATCGATAAGCCCAGAGTATACGAAACCTACAACCTTGAACAACAAGATCACTCAGGTTGACGCGACTCGTCGGATAGAATTCGACTAGCGGTCGGCTCTTTTAACTCAAGCTAATTCCTTGGGGATCGCCGTGGAAGCGCTTTTCAGCTAGCGCTCTAAGTCAGCCGGGGCCGAAACTCAGGCCAAATTTTTGCGCCCTGATGAGTGCGAGTCCTGCAACTGCAATTCCGAGCATCAGCAACGTCGAGCCTGTGTCCGGTGTCGAAAATATGTGAAACGTGTCCCCCAAGGGACTATCGGAACTGAAGCCCGGTTGACCCGAAGTGGGGGTATAAATGGTGGGACCGGATTGGCTTTCCTGAATGGTGACCGTGTTGTCATACATCAACGATGGAAGACCGGTGTCAGCCAGCAGGCCGCCATGATCGTTCGAATAGAAGAAGATTAGTTGAGTGAACCCAGACGAACTGCTTGTGGCTGGATTGAATCGCAGGATGTCGGAGACGTGGCCGCTCGCGTCGAGTAGCACCACATCGCCTACTGGAAAGGGGGTTAACTGAGGGTGTGCCGTAAAGGTTAGAGCACTCATAAGTCCGCCCGGTCCGGGATCGGCTGTGAGGGCGCCCGGAAAGGGGATGACGAAGCCGTTGGGAAGCTCGAGCTGGCCCTGGCCGTTCTCGTGGAAACTAAATGTTGGAAGTGAGGGCACAGCGCGAAGTGTGTTGGCGCTGAGCGCAAATGCGAAAGTGAGCGCGAGATAGGGGATTTTCATGGGTTTTTGGTGGGATGTGGTTTTGTCAGTATATGTTTCGTCCAAAGCTCTAACGGAACCGGGAAAGCAAGGTCAAGAAAAATTCTAGAGCTACGCAGAGGTGCTACTGCAGTCCGGTTTTCGCCCCCGCTTCGCCTGAAGCGCTTCATCGGCGCTGACCAGTTTGCGAGATGAAGTTAAGCGGGAAATACCAAACCGAAACAAGTGCCCGGGTCCGCCTCCGCCAAGCCTCGGGCGCGACAGTCTTCGCTCTCCGCTACCGCTGCGAGCGAAGACTGGAGGCAAGGGGATTCGAACCCCTGACTTCCAGCTTGCAAAGCTGGCGCTCTACCAACTGAGCTATGCCCCCTCTAGGAAGGTTGAGAGTTGATGGTTGAGGGTTGAGAGAAAATCAAATTGTTTTCCTGAATTCCTGATTCAGATTCTGCGAATTGCGTTATTTCGCTTTTACTAATTCCGCCCGATTCAAGTCCAGGTCAGATTGAGCAATCACTCGCGTCACCGGAAAGTCTTTCTTCAGAGGATCACCAAAAGCCGAAGCCTTGCCGACAATTACCAAACTGGAGGGGGTCGCGAGATACTTGTCCGCAAATGTGGTCACATCTTTTGTCGTCACCGCATTGATCGCGGGAATAAATTTATCCAGGGTCTCAAGCGACAAATTGAAAACTGCTAAACCAGCAATCTGACTCGCGAATCCCAGATCAGTTTCCAGGCTTCGCGCGTAGTTGCCGGTAAGTAATGCCTGGCGCGACTTTAGTTCGTCTCCCTGTGCGGGATCTGTTTTCATCCGTTTCAACTCGGCCTGCAATAGTAATGCGACTTCAGCGGCCGATTCGTTCTTAGTTTGAGCGGAAGCCGTAAATGCCCCCGCATCGCGACGGATATCGAGCGAGCTCCTGGCTCCATAACTAAGACCGCGTTTGATCCGAATCTCCCGATTTAGCCTGGAAGCAAAACCATTGCCAAGTGTAGCATTCGCAACCAGTCCCGAATAATAGTCTGGCGAATCACGTTTGATCGCGGGCTTGGTTACGCTGACGGAAGCCTGACCGGCCTCTGGCATGTCAACGACTACGCTGGTTGGTTTCCAGGTCCCGGTCGTAGCGCTAATAGGGCTAACCGTCGCTTGATGTGTCTTCCAATCGCCGAAAAACCTCCGGGCATACTCTTTCCCTTGTTCAAAGGTAACGTCACCCGAGAAGATCAGTGTCGCGTTATCCGGTCGGTAGTAGGTCTGGTAGAATTTTACGATGTCTGCTCGTTTAATGGCCGGCAATGTCTCCAGCGTGCCTCCGGCGGCGTGACCATATTCACCATCTCCGTAGACAACACGCCCGGTAACATAGGATGCGACTGAGCCTGGTTGTTGCAAGGCGACACGCAATCCATCAAGCGACTGCTTTTTTAATCGATCAATCTCTTCCTGCTTGAAAGCAGGATGTAAAGCTACGTCGGATAAAATAGTTAAAGCGGATTCAGCTTTGCTCGACATAACCAAAACACCCGCATTCGAGTTATCCGAAACACCAGACGAAAAGATCGTGCCACCTAGCGATTCAATTGCACTGGCAATTTGCGGCGCCGACATCTTTTCGGTGCCTTTGGTGAGTAAGGAGCCGGTCAAGCTCGCGGTTCCCGCAAGATCGTTGGCATCTGCCTCCGATCCGCTTCGAATAATTAATTCCACTGCTAGTAAAGGCAGGCTTGGCCGTTCCGCCACAATGAGTCGCAGACCATTACTGAGCTTCGTTTCCTTGGGATGAGTGAAACTTACCGCATGCGGCGCAGCCGGGGGTGGGGCGGTATCGACACCTCCGATGGCGAACAAGTGTTGCCCTAGCGCAAGGCAAAACAGCACCAGCAAGAGATGGCCCCGTCCGTTCTTCACGGCTTCTCCGCTTCCTCCGGTTTTGCTGCTTCTTTTTTTGCTTCAGGCAAATACTCGATCAAGACCTTCTTTTTGTCGGCAATATATTTGTTCAATACCTCTTTGATTTGGTTCGCGGTCACTGCCTGATACTTCGCCAAATCGGTATTGATGTGGTTAGGGTCACGGTAGATCACCGCCGCTTCGCCCAACGCACTTGCTTTGCCGTTGTTAGTCTCTCGTTCCATCAGCTTTCCAGTTAGAAAGCGGTTCTTTGCTTTATCCAACTCCGCTTCGCTCACGCCGTTCTTCAGGACTTTCTCAATCTGATCGTCCAACGCCTTCTCGGCTTCGGGTAACGATTTGCCGCTGGCCACAATGACGTGAAATGTTAGCAGGCCCAGATCCTCCCGAAGATCGGCACTAAAAGAGACACGCTGCGCAACCTGTTGTTCATAAACGAGCGACTGGTAAAGGCGCGACGATTGGCCGCCCGATAGAATTTCGTCGGCCAAATCCAACGCTGCTTCATCTTCACTGCGAATCGACGGCGCCAGATGAGTCACGGCGAACGCGGGCAATGGCGCCTTAGCACTGAACAAAACCTCGTGCCTATCTTCCTTGCGCGGCGGTTCAGCAACAGTGACGCGCGGAATCTTCGCTGTCGGCCTCGTGATCGGACCGAAGTATTTTTTAGTCCAGGTTTCCAGGTCGCTCGCCTTAAAGTCACCAACTACAATCAATGTTGCATTGTCCGGTCGATAGAAGGTGGAGTGAAACGCCTTGATCTCGGGGAGCTGCGCGGCATCGAGCTCTGCAATATTGCCGATGCTCGGTCGTTTATAAGGATGAGCGGCAAAGGATTTCTGATCGATCGCTAACGAGAATTCGCCATACGGATTTGCCAGGATGCGTTGGCGATATTCCTCTTTCACCACGTCCCGCTCCGAATTGAAGTTCGCATCATTGAGGGCCAGCGAAGACATCCGTTCCGCTTCCGCCCAAAGGATCGGCTCGAGGTAGTTGGAAGGCACAACCTCGTTGTAAACGGTCACGTCCGGCGCAGTAAAGGCGTTGTTCTCTCCACCGACGTTTTCGGTCAACTTCTCAAAAGCTTCCGGGGTCAGGTGCTCGTTGCCTTTAAACATCATGTGTTCGAACAAGTGCGCGAACCCGCTGCGCCGATCGGGGTCATCTTTGGAACCGACGTGATACCAAACCTGAACGGCGACCGTTGGACTGGAATGATCTTCAATCGAGTAAATCTCCAGGCCGTTTTGCAGCGTAGTATGTTTGAAGGATAACTTCTTGATCTCGGCTTCCGGTTCGTGCGCGAGACCTGAGACGGCCAAGGTGAAGCACGCAAAGAAAAGGAAGAGAAGGCGACCGGCGTGCACAGAGCGCAAACCTTAGTGCGCGATCTTCTCTCGACAACCGGTTTTGTCTTCAAACAAGTTGTCGCGGATCTTTTGTTTTCGATTCTTTGAGGTTACGCTCCGAACCGATGACGAGCGGAACAATCATCGCGCGACAAAAAGCAAGGGCCGGCACGGAAGAAATGTTTCCGTCAAGGGTGACTCATGCTCATTCGCCGCGTTTATTTGGCCTCGATTTTCTGCGCGCACTCGCCATCGCCGGTGTCGTTGTGGCGCATGGCTTCGGCTTTATGATGGGACACCTACCGTGGTGGTTCGGCTTAATCGGTCATTGCGGCTTTTATGGCGTCGAATTATTCTTTGCTCTCAGCGGCTTTTTGATCGGAAGCCTGCTTATTCGCCTGGGTCCCGCTCTCGCCCAACCGGACCGTCTTGTAACCTTCTACATTCGTCGCTGGTTTCGTACCCTTCCTCTATTCTGGCTTTTCATCGGTTTTCAAATTCTACTCGAACTGGGGCTGCGACAGCGTCACCTGAGCTATTCGGAGATTGTCCAGCACGCCTTCTTTCTGCGGAACTTCAACACTTTGAAAATAACGTTCTTCCCAGAATCGTGGAGTCTCGCCGTAGAAGAATGGTTCTACTTACTTTTTCCCGCGTTACTTTGGCTAGGGCTGCGCGTCGTTAGTCGTTTCAATGTCGCTTTTCTCAGTGTCGTCACGGCTTTTTTCCTTTTTTCAACTTTCGCACGGATGATCGAAGCGCCGCGCGCTTATGCCCATTGGCCCGATTGGCAGCGCGAGTTAGTTATTTTCCGCTTCGACGCATTGATGATTGGCGTCTTTGCGGCTTGGATCTCAGTCAACTATGCCCGCGTCTGGTATCGCAGCCGCTGGTTTATTGCCGCTCTCGGTGTGATTATCCTGTCCGCTATGTATGCCACCCTTTGGCGTATCACCGACCATCGTTTGGAATGGGGTGCCGATTCTTATTTCGCGCGAACATTCCGCTTCAATCTTGTTTCGCTCGGATTCGCCATGCTTCTGCCCCTCGCGTCTTCCTGGCAGTTGGCGCGTGAAACCTTCGCCTCCACCGCAGTTCGCCGCATCGCTCTCTGGTCATATGCGCTATATCTGGTCCACTTCCCAGTTTTCCAGATCGTAGCGAAGTACACGCCCGCGAGGTGGACCAGTTCATTCGCTCAAGGGATCGCTGTTACGTCTTTGCAATTTGCGGCTGTTATCGGGATCAGCGCGCTTCTGTATCGCTCTTACGAATCACGCTGCACCCATCTGCGCGAGCGCGTCGCTCCGGCGATAGCGCGATTGTTGCGAAGAACGTAACGGCTCGGTTGCAAAATTGCGGACTGGCGATCATCAGCCTCCGTCAAAGGGCCATGAGGGCAAGCGATTTGTTGAAGTCGTGCGCACGTCGCGCCCGCGCGACTTCAGGAATCACTTTTCACGCGTCGCGCCACTCACGCTGCTTGCTCGTACGAAACTTGTCCGCAGACGGGACAATTAAGCTGGCCGTCCAGATCGGTCGCAATCAGCTCTGGCGGCCAGCAGCGGGGACACCAACTGAATCCCAATTCGCCACCGAGCGTGGCTTTGGCAATCCGCAGATCGTTTTCCACTTCGCAAAGAAACTTTCCCAGACCAGCCGCCGCGTCTCCCGTGGCCGAGAGCATTTCTCGCGCGGCGGCGCGAACTTTTTCAGAAACTACTGTGATTGAAAGAAGCGTAGAATGCAGAGCGTCGATGTCCATGACAATAGGTTAAACGTCTCAAGTGACGATTCGGTTTCAGTTGTGTGCCGATTTTGTGAAATCGGAGATCTGGAATGGTGGATTCTCGAGGACGGTCGCGGCACTGAGGCCCCTACCGCTTTGGAGAGTGGGCCTGACTGGGCTCGAACCAGTGACCCTGCGCTTATCAAGCGCATGCTCTAACCAACTGAGCTACAGGCCCGCTTCGCGGAGGTGAAAAGTGAGCGGTGATTAGTGAATGGTCAAGCGGGATGCGCCTCCGACTTCAACAAGCCATTATTCCTTCGCCACCGTTCATCGCAGCACAACGGGCTAAAAGCCCATCGGGCACACAGGCTAGAAAGTTCTGCCTTCCCAACCAACCAGGTCCGACATGTCGCGGAATACAGACATTCCTGTCTGTGCGCCAACCGGGCATTCCTGCCTCTTTTTTTCCTCCGCGGCTAGATGCAGGCGATCCTTGCCCCGCTGCTCCAGATTAGGAGCGACCTGGCGTGATGCGACGGGTTGCGATCGACCAATACAGGATTACCGCCAGCGTTGCACCGCAGATATCGATCATTACGTCACGCAGTGAGGCCGTACGTGATGGAACGAAAGCCTGATGAAATTCATCAGTCGCCGCGTAGCCCGCGCAAAGCAAAAGCACCAGGCCGGCGGAAAGCGCCCTGCGGCCTCTCAGCACCGTATGGACAAAGGCGCGATACAGCAGCACGGCCAGAACTGCATACTCCGAAACATGCGCCAGCTTGCGCATAAAAAATTGCACGCGCAAAATCGTGAAGGGCGAAATTGTAGGATAAAACCAATGCAACAAAGGCCCGATAATACGCGAAGTATGCTCGGCCGACATCAAATCGGTCGACCCGACGAAAATGAGGGCCAACCAGATTATGATCGGCAGCCAGTATCGAAAAAATGCTCTCAAATTAGGAAGGTTAACCGCGCAGTCGTGTTCGACAATTTACCCTATTACAGGTTCAATTTAACGATGTTTGATGGGCGATGTTCGAGGTTTGATGTGGGGAAAAATGCCAGGCTTTAATTCACCTCTCCAGTTCAAACCGATTTTCCAGGAAAGAATTTGGGGTGGTCGTAACCTTGCCGCGTTGTTCGGTAAGAGATTGCCTGCCAACAAACGAATCGGTGAATCGTGGGAGATCGTCGATCGGCCGGAGGCCCAAAGTATCGTGCGTGAAGGTCCGCTCTCGGGTCGATCGTTTCACGACCTCTGGGTCAACTTTCGCGAAGAGCTCTTTGGCAAGATCCCCGATGGGCCACGTTTTCCGCTGCTGATCAAACTTCTTGATGCGCAGGAGAAGTTGTCACTGCAAGTCCATCCGCCGCAAGAAATCGCAGAATCGTTAGGCGGCGAAGCCAAGAGCGAATTTTGGTACGTTGCGGCGGCGGAACCGAATGCCGAAATTTTCGTTGGTCTCCGGAAATCGATGACGCGCGATCAATTCGAGGGAGCCGTTCATTCCGGAACCATTGCCGACTGTGTTCACGCGATCCGGATGAAGAGCGGTGCCGCCATGTTTCTGCCTTCCGGACGGTTTCACGCCATTGGCGCCGGAAACCTGGTAGTCGAGGTTCAGCAAAATAGCGATACCACCTATCGCATCTTTGATTGGAATCGAGTCGATGATCAGGGTAAGCCGCGACAACTTCATGTCGATCAAGCGTTGCAATGCATCGATTTCAATGACGTCGCGCCCAAGCCGATTACACTGAGCGGTGAATTATTGGTCCGGCATCAACTTTTCGAAGTGCAGAAATGGAACCTCAAGTCTGCTCGCGACATTGCCCCGCTTGGACAATTTGCCATTGTTTTGTGCTTGACCGGCGCGCTGCAGTCCGCCGGTGTCGATTTCACGCCGGGTGATTTCTTTCTTGTGCCGGCTTCGTTACAAGATCGATCGATTCATCCGCGCGGCGAAGGCACATCACTTCTGCGCGTGACGATTCCGATGTAGAGGAGGCCGTGCCGGGCGCAAAGCCGGTGTAGAAGCGGCCGTGCCGGCCACAAGTTCTTGGTCTGCGGGCGACACGCTCGCCACAACACCTAGGCGCGATCAATCGTGACAATCTTGCCCTGATATCGCCATTCGGCGGCCGAGTTGACAAGTCCGGCACGCACAGGATTTCGTCGGACGTATTCCCATTTTTGCGCGTAACTTTCGTCATTACGTAAAACATGATCGAAAAACCCCGGCCGCCACAGTGGCCGGTTATTCGTGGCGCCTAACGCAACCGATATCGCCCTTTTTAATCCGTTAACCCATTTGCCGAGGTCGAATTGATTATCGCCTCGAACAAAGAAATGCATGTGATCGGGCATGATTACATAACGACCGACCCCGATGCTGAATTCCTCTACGCCTTTGAGCGCCTATTTTCGAAACGCCTCATGCGCGGTGTCCAGACGATCAATTTTGCATCGATGGAAAGTACATATCGTGACAAAAAAAGAGGCGGATCATAGGATTGAAAAATCTGCTGCAGCCGCGGGATCGCTTTTTGATCACCGAGCGAGTGTAGAGGCGGCCGTGTCGGCCGCAAAATCTATCAATCTCGGATGTCGCCTGCAGATTGGGAAATTGCGGCCGACACGGCCGCCTCTACACTGGTAAATTCTGCGGCAGGTGTGATCGCGGGACCGAGTCCTAGACTTTATGTAGAGGGCATCTGCGAAGACAACCGCCGCAGATATTGGAAACTGTAGATGCCAGTGTTGTGTCCATCGTGCCAGCTCGGTTGCAGGGCGTAACCGCCAACGACGACGAAACTGTCGAGCTGAAAGCTCGCGTCGGTATAACTGACTTCGGGTCGCAAGATGTTGCCGAGCACATCCGGTTCGCCACCGCAAGCTGCGCAAGGACACGCGCGGCGCAGTAGCACAAGATCGAGATACGATTCGCTGCCGTCGTTCCATTGAATCGCCAACTCATTACCGATTTGCTGAATATTTGTCGGCGCCAAAGGCATGCGATACCGACTTTAGCAGGATGCCGCTCTCATGGGCAATCTCAAGGAGCGGCGACTTCCAAGTCGCCGTTTGTTTAGTCGGCGGTCTGGAGACCGCCGCTTCTTGGCTTCGATTGCTTTCGTTCACCGAAAATGGCGGTGCCGACCCGCACAAGCGTGGCGCCTTCTTCCACTGCAACGCTGTAATCGTGCGTCATTCCCATCGAAAGTTGCGACAACTTTATTTGAAATTGTTTTTCGAGCGCATCACGTAGCTCGCGAAGTTCGACGAAATATTTACGCGAACCCTCCGCTTCCTCCGCAAGCGGCGGAATACACATCAAACCTTCGATGGACAGTCGTGGGAGCATGAGAAGCGATTCCAGCTCAGCTCGCAGCGCTGGGGCTTTGAAGCCAAATTTGCTTCCCTCGCCTGCGACGTTTACTTCCAGAAGGATTCGCGGATGCAGTCCGTCCTCATGGGCGATGCGGTCAATCGCCTGCGCAAGATCGAGACTATCGACGCTATGAATCATTTCAAACAAAGGGAGAGCATGACGGATCTTGTTCTTCTGAAGATGACCGATGAAATGCCAGCGAAGGTTCGATGGTAACAATGGGATTTTAGCGCGAGCTTCCTGGACTTTGCTTTCGCCAAAGACAACCTGGCCGACACCGATTGCTTCGCGGACGATCTCTGCGGGATGGGTCTTGGTCACGGCGACCAGCTCGATGTCGGCCATCGTTCTGCCAGACACTTGCGCCGCTTGAGCAATCTCATTTCTCACGCGGTTGAGATTTGCTTCGATATTGATCACAGCTTTCAATCAGAGCATTTCAGCGCGGCAAATTCTGCAGCTTGGCGATCGAGCTTGCCGATTGTCATTGCCCAATTTTTCTCTTGTTCGCGCCAGCAGCGAGATTGCTCAACCACGAAACGATTAATCGCAATTCAGGTATTTCCAATTTCGCGGTTTCCCTTGGGCCATCCACGCGATGGCGGTCTGTAACCGTTTCGAGCGAGTTTCTTCTCGCTTCGCTTCAGTGATCCATTCGAGGTATTCCTTTTTGTTGGTGTAACTAAATCCATTGAAGGTAGCCGCAGCCTTCTTATTCCTGTGCAACGCAGTCCGGAAATATTCAGGAATCGTTAGCCCTCGCCGGGCTGATTTTGGTTTGAGATCGGCGGGTTTCTTTATGCCTTGCCTGTTCAGCTCGGTCGCTTTGTGCACGTACTCGATAAATTGACGATCGGAAGGCAAGTGTTTCAAGCTGGTGAGCCTCCCGAAATGGCCCATCCCGCCATCGCTTCCGGCGCTTTTACCCATTATTAACTCGCCCTTCCAGAACCCGATCGAGCAATGCTCCTTAAATGCCGCCATGCCCAGCATGATTCCGTGATACTCGAAATGCGGCATGCTCCATTTTATTGTCTCCTCTACCTCGGGACATCCCTGATGAACAAGCTGCCGAACATGCCGCAAAACCGGCCGGGCGAACGGCGCCGCCTTAGCGATGTAAGCATCTATTCGGGGATCTCTACTGGCCATGCCGCGATGCTGAAATTCCTCCGGCGTTGGCGTCAATGCAATTCATCGTAGAGTCTTTAAAATCTCGCTTGTGCAAACCTAGTTAAGGCAGTTCGCGCGTTCAGAGCCACTGGCATATCGCTAGCTCTATTGAGAACAAGATGAGGCTGGCTATTTCTTTAATCCTGGCGCTGATACTTTGTGGCAGTCGGCTTTACGGAGCTACTTTTCCGGATAGGGGACCGACAACTGCTAGTTCCCGTGCTGCGTTGCAGAATGGAGTCGCGCTGGCTCCGGCCGATGCGCCGCGTGCGGTTAAGCGCGCGATTTGGGCGGCAAATCAATTGCGTTTAAAGCCGTATCGTTATGGTGGCGGGCACGCATCGTTTCACGACAACGGTTACGATTGTTCGGGGACGGTTTCCTATGCCCTTGGCGGTGCGGGGTTAATTTCATCGCCGCTGAACTCGTCGGATTTTCGTCGCTATGGTGAACGGGGTCAGGGCCGATGGATCACGGTCTACGCTCGGAATGGGCACACCTTCGCGGTCATCGCCGGCCTGCGATTGGATACGACCCCAGGTGACAGTTCGAGGTATCGCTGGGCGCCGCGCTGGCAAAGGAGCACTCGCGGTCCGGCCGGCTTCGAGGTCCGGCATCCAGTTGGGCTGTAAGGCCATCTATTCATCCGCACCTCGCCCTTTCCTCTCCCCGGGGGAGAGGAGGACACAGGTCGCTGGTGTCTTTGGGAATCAGGACAGGAGAGCGTACACGTCAGCGCTTGGTGAGGGAAATGCCGGAATCACTGGCAACGAATCGACCAATTACGCTCGAAACGGAACAAAACCTGCTTAAACTTGACAATGACTAATGCGTGCATGACGCCCCCCAGCGAAAGTTCTTCTGGCCATATCGATATGTTTCGGGTTCGGCAGGAACCGCCCGAACTGCCGGATTGTTCTTTGCCGCCAGCCGCCGCTGTTGTTCGGCGACATCCGCGTTATCACTCCATTCAACTAGCTCTCGTCACCGGTCTTTTTGCCTGCGGCGGCCTAATTTGTTCAATGCTTCTGGTCGATAGCGGCGAAGATTTCGTGCGATTACATTATTGGCCACGAAAATCGTATAGCTCGCCGGCACTCGGGACATCGCAAAACCCTGCTAGCACCCCAGCTGTCCCACAAAGTGGGCCGCTCAGATCAAACGACGAACAAAATGCGGCATTGCAAGAGTGCCGCGTCGGCGATCGCAAAGCGTCGACCTCGCCTATCTCGCTCGCATCTGCAGCTTAGAATTCCGTGCTGCGCCGCTGGTGGTTTCAGGGACGAAGCGGGCGAATTTCGCCGGAAATTTCCGTGACCACCGAATAACCTTCGATCTGGCGCGGGATCTTGCGTTCGGTATCCGGGGTCGGTCGCGCTAACATCACTTTGAGGCACGGTGTTTGTCCATCCGCCAGGACTCCGACGTAAACGCCAACGACAGCAGGCAAGGCGAGCAATTGCCGATCGTGCGCGGCCGCACGGCATTGATATCGCGTCCGGGCGGGGGGCTTTCGGCGATTTGCGCGCCTTTTACGAAATGAACTATGTGCTCGTGCCCGACAATCAGCCGCGGCTAACGATTCCTTTTCTCGATTACCCGGACGAATCCGATCTCGACGGTGGCACGTTTCCTAACGGGAATTATCCGATTCCTCCAAACATGGCGATCGAATCCTGGCCGAAAGACACGGGCAGTCTGAGCCTCTCGCAATGGCAAATGGACGTGAACAAAACGGCGG
>QHRJ01000122.1 GCA_003220075.1 Verrucomicrobiota bacterium | reverse complement strand
CGTAAAGATGGTTCCTCGTTCCGCGCGGATTTGGAGCAGGCAACCCCAAATAAAAAACGTTTATGAAATTCGTTACTCTCACCAAGCCAATTGCCGTGCCTCACCAAATCCACACCTACACCGAGCTCCTGCAACAGATTCACCACGACCCGCCACTGCGGATACGGAATGTAATCTCTAAACGCCCTCCGTTCCTCCTCACTCTTGTCAAGCAACTGGCAGTCATCATCGCAGCGCTGACCTTCCTCTTCGGGCTTTCGTTCGGCGTCTCATCGTACTATGCACCAAGGCCAAGCTACCCGTACTACGATACGCAAAAGCCGGTGCCGCCGTGGAGCGAGCCCACGCCACTTGAAGGCAATCGCGACAGAGGAGGAGAGTACAGATGAACATTCCAGATCAGCCAATTGCCATGTCTCACCAAATCCACACCTACACCGAGCTCCGGCAACAGATCCACCACGACCTGCGGACCCAACATCCCGAATGGGTCGAGCCAAATGGCGAGTCCTCCATGTGTGATTCTTACGAGGCGCGCCTCATGGAACTGCTCGATCCTTTGACGCGAAGAGGATCCAACGAGTCGATCGCTGCTCCTCATCGCGCCCTCGCATAGGAACTACGCCGAATCGACACCGTGACGGTCTAAACGTCCGGCGGACCTTGCGCGGTCGTCCGGAGTGGCTCCGCGCTAGCGCGCAACTAGACCGCTATCCGCCGCCGCGCTTCTTCGCGATTGCCTTCTTGATGTCCTGCTCGCGGATGGCCTGCAGTTGTTGGTACTGCGCGGGAGTGAGAATTCTCTGCCACTGCGGCGCGTTTTCGCTGTGTAGGGCATGGAGTTGTTTCATCTTCTGCATTCCGGAAAGCGAAGGGTCGTTCTTGATTGCCTCGAATTTGGGAGCCTCTTCCTTGAGGATTGGCAGGACCTCGACCTCTTGTTGCGGCGTAAGTTTTAGCTGTTGCCCCAAAGCTATCACCTTCTCTTCTGCGGCGGGGTTCTGGGCCGGTGCGGTTGGCGCGAGGATCAGAAAGCCAATGAGACAAGCGGCAGATGTTAGCAGTGTGAACGGTTTTTTCATAGCGGCACGATGCTCGGGCGAGCCGACTTTAGCTATGGGACCTAAGTCGTATGAAGAATAAAGGTCGTCTCCTGCCCCACGGCGCGATTTCGTCCTTCAGAGAATCAACGCAACCACAATATACCTACGTCGCCCGCG
This sequence comes from Verrucomicrobiota bacterium, assembly GCA_003220075.1. GTDB lineage: Bacteria > Verrucomicrobiota > Verrucomicrobiia > Chthoniobacterales > UBA10450 > AV69. Next base: position 2,334 of record QHRJ01000122.1, on the reverse strand, counting down.
GCCACCTAGCCATCTGCTTGTAATGCGCGCGGCGACAGTCAAACTGAGCGGATCACCGCGCGGGCAGATCGGCACAGTCTTCACGCCACGCGTCCTGCGACAAAATCAGCTCACCACGACGTAGACGGTGCTGCCCTGATAGAACTCCGGCCGATAGTAAACTCCGCCGACGAAGAAGCAGTTGTATCCGCCGTAGAAAACGGTGCTATATCCCGCCGGCACGACACGAACATAGCCATTGGGATAGCAGGGGGCATAGGAGCGCCCCGCGACCGCGACCCCGTTGGGACCCGCGACGGCAACGCCGTTAGGCCCGGCGACCGCAACCCTGTTGGCTTCATTGTAAACCGCATTTGTGCTGGAGACGGTGGTTGAATGATACGTGTTGTAATTCGTATTGCCGCTAGAAGAAGTTCCACGGTAGCCGCTGGAAGTGGCGCCGGTGTCTTTGTTGTAGGTGCCGTATCCGCCATTCTTTCCCGCCGCGGCCGCTCCATTCGGTCCGGAGTAAGCCGCTCCGTTTTTAGTGGCAGCGGCGGTCCTTCCGTTGGCACCTTGCGCGGCGGCGCCGTGTGGGCCCACATAGGCGGTGCCACCGCGCGAGCTGGTGTATTTGGTTCCACGCCCTGCTGAGGAACTGCTCACGCCATAAGAACGCGCGTCGGCGATCGAGGCAGTAAAAAGTAGTGTCGCTCCGGTGAGAAGCGTGAGTGAATAATTTAGTGTATTTTTCATGGTAAAATTCGGGGTTGGCGGGTCACTTACTGTTTCGCGATGGAGCGCATTTGGATTTTCTCCGCGCCTTTCGGCGGGGTGAAGGTAAATTCCGAGTCAGCTACGGGTGCGGCGAGATTCCAAGCGCTGAAGGTAATGTGCAATTGCGGGTTGCCCTCGCGATGGAAGGTAGCGACCAATTTCTTCAAGAGATGATCGTTGACGCCGATCCAAACCTCCGCGTCCGCTTCCTTGCCCGTCAATGCCAGATGCTCACACTCCATGTCTCCCGAATCCGTCGAATATGTGTTACGTTCGACGTAGGAAACAGCGCTCGCCTCTCGGCGGAACTCCTTGTAAGGATCGCTCACCGCAAACTCCGCGAGCGGGGGGACAAATCCATATCTCTTGTCGATTTGATCAACCAGTCCGTCGATGGATGTGTCCATTGGGATGGTTGTGTAGAAATTCATCTTCGCGTCGAGCAATGAAAACGTTTTCCCATCGGCATACAACCGACGCTCTCCCTTTTCGGTCTCCGATTTCGCCATGACCTTATTCGGGCGCTGCACGGTAACGTCGACATCCGCGCTCTGTGCTACCTCGCTCCCCGGGACCAAAGCGGGATCCATCTCGCGGTGCGCCTTAAAGCTGAATTGCCGCGCGGCAGCGAGCTTGGCACACATCTGCTTCAGGATTTGATCGGCGTTCGGATCGGCCGCGATGGCCGGCAGCAGCGATGCTGCAACCAAACTGAGGGTTAGTAGAAATTTGGCAGGTATTAGTTTCATGGCTGATTCAGGTTTACTGGTGGCGGTTTTTGACTCAAGTGCCGTTTCATTTGTGGTCGTGCTGTGTATGATGATTCACCACTGCTATCTCACGGCATCAATCTGCCCTGCGGAAGGCGATTCGACTATGGGACCTTAGTCGTATGAAAAAGCGGTGACCCGCTGGCCCCGTTGTTGCGCAGGCTGCTCTTGTAATTGTGCGCCATTACCGCTCGCGCTCATGCGCGCCTTTCTGCTGGCAAGTTCCCCTTGTCGGCGAGCGCGATTGATGCTCCCAACAGGCGTGCTGTCCGCTAATGCGTTCCCAGTGACATCGAAAGAGGTTACTTCGCCATCCGTTTGCGCAAGTTGTGAGTTCCGCAGGAGAGTAAGCCGGCCGACAGTGTGGAAAGGGGCCTCCGTTTCATGCCACTCTACGCTCGCATTTTCGATCCAGAAGTTCGCGTCGAGATGCTTGCCCCAATAGGTCATTCTCTCGGCATCGAGGAACTGAAGTCCAAGGTCAAAGCTGCTCATCTTGTGGTCTTCCTTGACGTGCCGCACCAGCTCGTCCTGTAGACCGTTTGAGTTACTCCTTTGCAAAGGCATCGCCCCATTATCCGGGGATGGTGTCGCCGACTGCTTCACCACATCGTTGTGTCCATGGCGAAAGGGTACGTTACTCCAATAGCGAAGTTGCTGATAAGGCTTGATCTTCTGGTGGGTTTGGAATTGCACCAACGTAAGAATCCTTAGCACTCTCAACTTGTCCTTGAACGGTAGGGACCACAGGCCGGCAGCTGGATTCGACGCCGTCAGCAATTTCATGATCGCCAGAAATGCAGTTGCG
>QHRJ01000121.1 GCA_003220075.1 Verrucomicrobiota bacterium | reverse complement strand
ATTTTCAGGCGCGACGGATGAATCTGCGGTTCAAGGATGCGGAAGGCAAAAACCGTTTTTGTCATACTCTGAATGGTTCGGGCCTGGCCTTGCCGCGATTGTTTGCCGCGTTGATCGAAGCTGGTCAGCGGAAAGACGGTTCGGTGCGGCTCCCGGAAAAATTGCTACCCTATTTTGGCGCTGAGCAGATTCGGTAGAATAGAAGGCGCTCCCTCGCCGCTCCTTGGAATAAGTTGTAGGGCAGGCCTCCCGCCTGCCGATTAAATAGACCGGCAACCGGCACGGTTGCCCTACAATTGGAGATCGAGTTGCTCCGGATCTTCCGCCGAAATTGCCGCTTCGGTGCGGGGTAAAGGGAGCTCATAGCCCAGACGCTCGGCCAGCCGTTGCGCACTCTCCAGAGCGAACCCTTCGAAATGATTGTTCACGTAAGCGTAGACGGCACGAACATCAGAAAGTTGTCGGTCGATCTTCAAGGCCCAGCTTTCCAGCGCGGCTTCGCGTTTCCAAAGCAGCTTTCCGTAGCGATGCCGGTGTTTGCCGTCCCGGTCGTATTTAGTGGTGTAATCACCGAGCAGCCGGACATACAGAAAGTCGGTCGTGCGCGGCTGAAATTCGAAAGGCGCGAGATTGCGCTCATTCAGCGGCGAAGTGTCCGCCCAAACCCAGCAGATGCGATGTTTTTCCAAAAGATGGATGAATTGTGGCCGATGCCAGCCGGGATGCCGAAATTCAATGGCAAAACGAAAATCCCGCGGTAATTGCTCGACGAATGTCCGAAGCGGCACTTTCCCCTCTTTTGGGAGAAACGAGGGCGGCAATTGGACGAGGATGATGTGTAACTTGGGCGCGAGTGGTTCAACCGCGCGCAGAAACCCGCTCAACTCCGCCGAGCAATCGCGCAGTTTGCATTGGTGCGTGATCTCGCGTGGCAGTTTGCATGAAAAACGAAAATGCGAAGGGGTGAGATCGAGCCAGCGGCGCACCGAATCCGGCCCCGGAGCTGCGTAAAAGGTCGAATCGATCTCAACGGTTGGAAAATAGTGCGCGTAAAATTCCAGCCAGTGGGATTGAGGCAGATCGCGCGGATAAAAAATCTCGCGCCAATCCTCGAAACTCCAGGCACAAGCCCCAATCCGAATTTTTTGTTGCTCATTAAGATTCACCGCCTCCAAGTTACTTCAGACTTGGGCGAACGAAAAAGCACCAACGTTGTCTAAGAACCAGCCCTCCGGAGTCTCGCTTTTGAGCCAAGTCAGCTTGACTGGGCCGCGGAGGCAAATACCCTGCCACGTTCCATGCGAATCCCACTGTTCATTATTGTAATTGGAGCCGTCTGTCTCGCCGATGGCGGACAGGCATCGATCATTTTCCGGCCGGGAGAAAAAATGAAATATGTCGCTCCCGGGGAAGAGGAAATCAGCGGAAACGCACAACAGCTTTTCGACAAGGCACAGGAGGCGGAGAAACAAGGAAATTTCGGGCGCGCGATCAAGGCTTATACTCACTTGTTGCGGAAGTATCCCAAGGATGCCCTGGCTCCAGGCGCCACTTATCGGGCGGCGCAATTGCTCGAGTTCGAGCGTGATTATATGAAAGCGGCAAACACTTATCGCTGGTTGGTGGAGAGATATCCCAGTAGCCCCAATTTCGACGAAGCGATCGAAGCCCAGTTTCGCATTGGTGAAATGTATCTTTCGGGAAAAAAGATAAAGCTGCTGGGAATTGCAATTGGGACCTCGATGGATCGTGCAGTCGAGATCTTCGCTGCGATCGTTCGAACTGCGCCCTTCGGCAGAAATACTGCCCGTGCCCAGTTCGATATCGGCCTGGCCCGGCAGAAACAGTCTGCAAATGATGCCGCGATTCAGGCCTATCAGGCGGTGATCGACAAATTCCCGAACGATCCGATTGCGGCGGATGCGCAATATCAAATCGGGTATATTTGGTATGAGGCGGCGCGTCTCGGGACTAATGACCAGGCTGCGACTCAAAACGCCAGGACCGCATTCGAGGATTTCTTGTTTCGTTACCCAAAAAGCGAGAAAGCTCAGCAAGCCCGCGAAAATCTTCAGCGTCTGCAACAGAAATCGACTGGTGATGCAATGAAGGTTGCCAAATTTTATGACAAGACGAAGGCCTATCGTGCGGCCGTTATTTACTATGGCGAAGTAATTCGGGAGCACCCCGGCTCAACGGCGAGCGCGGAGGCCCAAAAACGGATCGAGCAAATTCGCGCGAAGGTTGGCCCAACAGCTTTGACGCCTGCCGTTGTGGTGAATGAACCGAAGAAAAAGCAAGTGGTTTCGCGAGCCCCTGCTGGCAATTCTCGACCCGCCTTCCGCAATAGCGACGCCGAAGTTGCTCCGCTCCCGCCATCGGAACAAGATTCGAACTTGCCGCCGCCGGCTTCTTTGTCGCCACCGACAACGACCGCACCGGAACCGTCTCCAAGCCCGGAGTCATCGCCTGCTCCAGAGGCTGCTGCTACGCCCGAGCCCTCCGCCTCGCCTGATTCTGCCGCTTCGCCGGCACCGTGAAAAATCTCCTCCCCGCGGTCTGTTTGATTCTTACCGGCTGCCTTGGCTACCACGTGGGACCGGTGAAACCTGGCGTTCTGCGTGATGTCCACGTTATTGCGGTGCCAACGTTCGAAAACAAAACCTTACTGCCGCGTATCGAAGTACTCGTTACCGACAGTGTTATCAAACAACTGCAACAGGATGGCACTTACAAGATCGCCGAAAAAGGTAATGCCGATGCCGTCTTAAAGGCTGAGATCACCGAAATTAGTCGCACCCCGGCGCGATCGGTGCTCGGAAATGTCCTTGCGACGACGGAGTTTAACCTCAGCATGCACGTAAAGTATCAACTGGAAGCGCGCAGCGGTACTTTGCTCATGCCCTCTGGTGAGGTGGTCGGCACCACCAGTTTTTTCGTTGGCACTGATGTTACGACCGACGAGCGACAGGCCTTGCCCCTAGCGGCCGAGGAGCTCGCCACCCATCTTGTGACTCAATTGAGCGAAGGTTGGTGATTCCCCATGAAAGGCGAGGAGCACCTGTGGGGAGTCCTCAATGACAAGCTTGATACGCTGCGCGCGACCAATCACATGGCGGAAGCGATCCGGCTAGGCCAAAGCGCGCTAGAAATCGCCAAACGCAGTTTCGGTGCAGGTGACGTCAGGCTGGCGCTCAGTTACGAAAAACTTGGGTTGCTGCATGAGCAGAACGGCGATCGGGCGGGAGCGAAGGCTTATCTGGTCAATGCGCACCGGCTGCTGGCCAGGATGCGCCCCGCCGATGACGAAGCTATCTTCCGCTCTTCCCGACGACTGGGGCAGCTCTGCAATGAGCTTGGTCATACCGAAGAAGCGATCGACTTCTATGAGCAGGCCGTGGCGGCGACTCCTCAACTGCCCGACCTACCGTTTTCCGATCTCGGCGCATTGCTGAACAATGTTGCTCTTAGCTGCCGCAAAGCCGGCCGCGCCACGGCGGCTGAACCATACTACCTGCGCGCCCTCCAAATTTACGAAGCGCAACTCGGGCCGGAACATCCCGATGTCGCCTCGGTGCTGAACAATCTCGGCGTCTTTTATACAAACGAGAAGCGTTTTACCGAAGCGGAACAGGTTCATCTCCGCGCCCTCGCCATTCGCGAAAAAGCATTTCCCGCCAGCCATCCCGATATCGCCCAATCGAAATGCAATCTCGCGGTCGTTTATCACTCGCGTGGCGATTACGAACGCGCTTCCGAACTTTATCGCGCATCACTCCAAGCCTGGGAGGAAGCAATGGCCAAACCGCCTGAGGAATACGAAATCGTAGCGGCGAACTACGCCGATCTCTTGCGGTCACTCGGCAAAGCCCGCAAAGCGCACG
>QHRJ01000120.1 GCA_003220075.1 Verrucomicrobiota bacterium | reverse complement strand
GCGTTTTCGATTCGGCGACCACTGCGACCGGTCACGGATGAACCCGTGCCTGCATTCACCGCGATGCCGTCACGATCGCGCAAACACGCCGCCATTCCGGAATCGCGATCGCTGCCTGCGACGATATTCGCCTTCGACCAAACGGACCGCGCAAGTTTCAGCAAGGCTGCGCGATCTTCCTCAGTTGCGCAGCCGGCGAGAAAGACTCCGATTCGATTCACTTCGCGCGGCAAAACGCGAAAAATTTTTGTGATCTGATCCAGCGGCGTCAGACGCAGATTCGACGGCGGCAATTTCCCTGACTCAACAATTACGCCATTGGCAACCAATGCCCAAGCGGTCTTCGTTCCTCCGCCTTCGATGCCAAGAATTTTTTCGCCAGTCATCACGCTGTACCAGCGGTCTACCTGTCGCGCCGTATTAGCACGAAGGCGGATGACCGCCGTACCTAGTGTAAGCGCAAATTCAGCGGCGGTCATAGACCGCCGCCACAGTCATCCCAAGCGAAGTCGAGGGATCCCGATTAAGGTACCTTGAAGCAGGCGCGGAACACAGGTCACCAGACCTGTGCGCCCGGCGGAGTTCTACTCCGCTGAAACCTCGCCTTACAGTAACGCACCGGGATCCCTCGACTGTCGCTCGGGATGACGGCAGAAGCGATTGTCTCATGAACCGGCGTTCGTATGATCAACCTATGACCGAAGGGGGAGCGCGCGCGCGTATCGAGACGCTGCGGCGCGACATCACTGAGCACAATCGCCGTTACTACGAAGAAGCGGCGCCCACTATTAGCGACCGCGAATACGATCAGCTGTACCGCGAGCTGGCCGAGCTCGAGAAAAAGTATCCGGAATTCGTGCGCGAGGATTCGCCAACACGCCGCGTCGGTGGCCAACCGCTCAAGCAGTTTGCGCAGGTTACGCATCGGGTGCCGATGCTTAGCCTCGACAATACCTACTCGGTCGAAGAGTTGACGGAATTTTACGCGCGCATCACCCGCTTGCTTCCGCAGGAGAAAATTCCAGTGGTGATCGAGCCAAAAGTCGATGGCGTCGCGGTTTCAATGCTCTACGAAAACGGCGAAGTCCGTTACGCCGCCACCCGCGGCGACGGTGCGGTCGGCGACGACATCACCCAAAATATCTTGACCATTCGCTCCCTGCCGCGGCGGCTCAAAGGAAAAGCGCCGGCTGTGCTCGAAGTACGCGGCGAAGTTTTCATGGATAAGCACGGCTTCGAAAAACTGAATGCCGGTCGCGCCGAACAAGGCTTACCCGCATTCGCCAATCCGCGCAATGCAGCGGCGGGCTCATTGAAGCAACTCGATCCCGCGCTGGTGGCCAAGCGCCCCCTTGGAATCATTTTTTACGGCACGGGCGCGGTCGAGGGAGTGAAGCTGGAAAAACATTCCGATCTCTTTCCGCTGCTGGACGGATTCGGGCTGCCGCACAGCGAACGCATTTGGTCTGCCTCCTCAGCCGACACAATTATCAAAGCCATTCAGGAGCTGGACAAAGTGCGCCATGATTTTCGTTATCAAACCGACGGCGCGGTGGTGAAAGTGGATTCTTTTGCTCAACGGGAGCGTCTCGGCTTCACTTCCAAGTCGCCGCGCTGGGCCATCGCTTTCAAGTACGAGGCAGAACGCGTGCAAACAAGACTGCACGACATTCTGGTACAAGTGGGGCGAACCGGGGTGCTGACTCCGGTCGCGGCGCTCGATCCAGTTCTCGTTAGCGGATCAACCGTGGGCCGCGCGACCTTACACAACGAAGAAGAGATCGCACGCAAAGATATTCGCATCGGCGATACCGTCATCATCGAGAAGGCGGGCGAAGTCATTCCAGCGGTGGTGGAAGTGCGGAAGGATTTGCGTACCGGATCGGAAAAGAAATTTCGGATGTCGAAAAAATGTCCGGAATGCGGCAGCGCGGTGGTGAAGGATGCGGCGCAGGTGGCGGTGCGCTGTGTCAATGCGCAGTGCCCGGCGCAAGTGCGGCGAAGGATCGAGCATTTTGCTTCGCGCAGCGCGATGGACATCGAAGGTCTTGGCGAAATGATGGTGACGCAGTTGGTAAAGGCCGGCCTAGTCCAGAATGTTGCCCAAATCTACACTCTCGATGCCGCGAAACTTTCCCAGCTCGAACGCACGGGCGAGAAAAGCATCCGCAATTTACTCGAGGCCATCGAGCGATCGAAGACGCGGCCGCTCTGGCGATTGATCTTCGGGCTCGGAATTTTGCATGTCGGCGAGACTTCATCCCGCGAGTTGGCAGATCATTTTCAGAGCATCGAGGCGTTAATGAATGCATCGGCGAATGAGCTACAGCGGATTCCGGACGTGGGCGAAGTGGTCGGCACCAGTATTCATCAATTTTTTCAAGAACCGCACAATCGCGAGTTAGTCACGCGATTGAAAAAGGCGGGCGTGAAGCCAACGGTCGAGTCGCGAAAAAAGAGCGATTTGGCGATCGGCGGAACGACCTGGGTAATCACGGGCACGTTGACCCAGCCACGTGATGAAATCGCAGAAATAATTATCGCGCGCGGCGGCAAAGTGAGCGGGAGCGTAAGCAAGAAAACCAATTATGTGCTCGCGGGCGACGAAGCGGGCAGCAAATTGGAAAAAGCGAAAAAACTGGGCGTGAAAATTATCGATGAGAAAGAGTTTCGTCGGCTACTGGAGTCGTCATCCTGAGCGAAAACGCCAGTCCGGCTCGGACTGAAGCACTTCGCGATTGCCCTCTCGAACGTTTGCGAGGCCCCTCGCGTTCGCTCGGATGAGGGCCTCCAAGGAGCCGCGGTCTCTGACCAACGTTTATTTAAATCGGCGGCTTCGAAGCCGCCGTTCCTTGAAATTTTACGGCGTGCGCTCCGGCGCTTTCTGCAACCTGAGCGGCAGCGCCTGGTTCATGCTCGGCTGCGCGATTACCGGCGGACGTTGACTGGCCGGATGAAAATCCGCCTTGACGTCGAACGTCAATTTCTCGTCGCCGCGGATTACGGTGATCGGCACCGCTTCTCCGGCAGTCAGAAAGAACGAAGCATCGATGATGTCGTCAGGCTGATGGATTTCCCTGTTCCCGACTCGGAGCAAAATGTCGCCCGGCTGAAGTCCTGAGTTTGACGCCGGCGTGCTATCGAGAATCTCGGTCACTTCTGCATAGGAACCGCCTTTTCCCTCCAACGCCTGCATCAACTTGGCGCCGATCCAGCCATGCCGCACTTCGCCAAAGCGCAGAAAATCGCTGCGAATTTTTTCCGCGGCTTCGATCGGCAAAGCGTAACAGGACGAATTGTTTTCCAAAGTGAAGGCAACGATGCCCACGACTTCGCCCCTCAGGTTTAGGAGCGGCGCGCCCGCTTCCCCACGCTGGGTC
>QHRJ01000119.1 GCA_003220075.1 Verrucomicrobiota bacterium | reverse complement strand
CCCGCCGCACGCGGTAAAAGCCAGCGCGAGCAGGAAGTAAATTTTTCTCATCTGGCGCGAAAACGTAGCCACTTTTCCTGTTGGGAAAATGGCTCACGAGCGTGGGGAGCTATGCGGCCAAAATTCGGCTGAAATGACGCGCCCCTACGAGACCACAACTTCACGCGCTTCCGGTGCCGGAGAAGGCGCAACGATCCGTTTGGTTTTCGCGGTGGCGTACTGCCGGCGAAATTTTTTCACATAAAACAACAGGAACACGCCGGTCACGACCAGGAGCGAACCGATCCATTTCAAAAGCCAACCGGGGTCCCGCAAAATTTGAATCGTGCTTTGTCCGAGATTCTCCGGATTCCACGATGCCTGCGACATCTTGAAGGTAAGGCCGCTCCAGGTTCGCCACCAACTGCCCGGAAAACTGAAGGGATGATTCATCCAGCATTGGCCGGTGGCGCTATCGCCCTCGGCGGTCGAGACCCGCAATGTGCTCTTGAATCCAGCGGGCGCATCGTTGCCTTCATTGCGCGTGACCTCGAAATCCAGCAGCTCGAGCGCGATTGGCAATGGGGTCGAACGCCAACCGTAGGAAATGCCAATTGGATTTGGCAACGTCGGAACGGTGACTTGCCAACCGGCCGAAATCCATTGCTCGAAACTTTCGCCATTTTGCTCTACCCGAACGCGGACGCCGTCGGGCAATTGATTTGCGCCATCATTTTTCGCGGGTGTGAAATCCATCCATTGTTCCGCATGCGGCAGGATGCGATCGACCACCAGTTGCCAATCGGCCCAGCCAGTCACGAGCGGTTTATTTAGTTCCAGCGGGCCCGAGGAATGGCCGATTTTGCGTGAATCCAACTCGCAGGAAATCGCACCGTCTTCAGCGACAAAAAGCGTGAGATGATTTTCCGCAGCGTTCGCTTCGTCCATCGCCGGCGCAATGTTCGGAATGGTTGAAGGCCCGCCATTGGTTGAAACGGCCTGCTCGTTTCCATGGGCATTTGCCGCCGCCGCCGCAATTGGAACTCCGCGACCGCGAATGGTGATCACGACTGCAGGATTATTCGGCGAATCGCTGAGCGAGGCCGGTTTCCCATCCTGAATCCGGAGATCGGCCCAATAGTTTTCAATTCGCACAGTGAATGACGTTCCCGCAATCGCGACATCCTTTTTTAGATTTTGCGCGACATCGAGCGTCTGCGTTTTTCCAGCGAGCGAAATGGTGAGCTGACCTTTGTCGCCAGCTTGCGGCGGTGAGAACGAAATTTTTGCGCCCGTGGCGCCACCCTTGGCAACGTGACTGATCTGGTCCGGCATTTTGGCAAAGACGAAGATTGATTCCTCCAGATCGGTCATCCCGAGCGAACCCGCCAGTCCGGCTCGGACCGAGGGATCCCGCTGCGTAACCTTAAAGGGAACTTCCTCGGGATCTCTCGACTTCGCTTCGCTTTGGTCGGGATGACCATCGCCGGTCGGCGCCTTCCCCCGCTTCAATTCGATGTTGGCCAGCCCCATCGCGAAATTTCCGTTTTGGGCATTATCGGCCAGCAACCAACTTTCCAGTTGTTGCCCCATCATCGCGGTTTTGATCGTGAAATGGAGCGCTGGCATTCCACCCGAATCCAACGGCCGCGGATTCAGTTTTGCATCGATTGCCTCGGCATAATCAATCACGCTCAGCCGCGCACCGCTGGCCAGCCTTCCCAAATCGCGCGGATGCTGCGGCGTTGGCGGGCGATGCAAGAATTCCGCGCGATAACCTTTTAACACCCCATCGGAATCATGAACACGCAGTTGATGTTCGTCGATGAGCAGCCGGTTGCTTAGGGGAGCGCCTTTAAACAAAGTGATCGTCCCTTCGATTCCGAAAATGCGACCAATGAGCGAGCCAGCGAGTAGCGTGATGATGCCGAGATGGGTGACGAGAAAGGCAACGTGATGCTTGCGCCACGGCCAGCGCGAGAGCGCGGAGACGGTGAGATTAGCGGCGAGTAAGACGAGCCAGAGATTGAACCAGGGCGCGCGATAAACATAAGCGCGCGCGACTTTGGCATCGAAGCTCGATTCCCAAATCGTGCCAGCAATGGCGGCAACGATCAGGACCGCGAGCAAAACGACTGCCAGCTTGAGCGACGCGAAAAATTTGAAAACCGGGCCGCGCTGCCAGGAGGGACGCGCTGGGGAAATAGTCACCATGATCGAGCGAACAGTTTCCGCAAGAAAGACCTGCGGTTCAACTCGTCAACGCGTCATCCCGAGCCCCGAATGCTTTCGGGGTCGAGGGATCCCGGGCCGAAACCTTTAAGATAACTTCTCCGGGATCCCTCCACTTCCCTCAGAATGACAGGAAAATCAGCGCGATTTCTCCCGCAGTGGCTTCGCTGTTTTCACCGGCGTTTGGCCTAGTGCGCGGGCTCGCGGATTTTTTCGCGCCATCACCCGGCGGCGGCGAAACTCAAATTCATTTCCCGCGGCGCTCTTGCTTTTTGCCGCGCGCATACTGGGCCGTCGCGCGTTAGCCATTACTTCGTCCAGGCCTTCCAGCGTTTGCGGATCGGTTTGGTATAACGTGAAACCTTCACGTTCTTCAAACGATCGACGCCTTCCTTGAGCGCATCAGCCGAATCTTCCGCCTTGGCTTTGACCGATTTCAGCATCGGCCACAGAAACGGCAGCGAGAGGAAACCTAATGCGCCGTCGCTTATTCTTTGCTCCGGCTCGATCTTCCTTTCGGCCGTGCTGGAAGCGTAGCGAATCGCCAGTCCGATCGCGATGCCAACGCCGAGCGCGCTAAGCAGGATCGGAATAGGATTGCTGCGTACAAAAATCTCGGTGCGCTCTCGCGCCGCGCCCGCTTTCTCTTTGGTTTGCTCCCACGCATTGCTCGCGGTTCCGGTCAGACCACGGTTGCTTCTCTGGAAAGCGCCCACGTCAGCCGATGCTCCAGTGGGAACTTCCTCATTAAATTCGTCGCCAGTTGGATTAATCATACAAAAAGATTTCGTATTTCGCAGCCAGTTTGCGCGGCCAGCCCGGTTGCTGGAAAATTTACGCGCTTTATCTTGGCAAAGTGAAACTTAACCTCGGCTGCTGGATTTTCTACCAGGAAGATTACGTAAATATCGACCGCGATCGCGAGGTGCGAGCGGATCGTTACGAGGACATTTCGACTCTCCCGAGTTTCAAAGCGAATTGCGCGGATGAGATTTACGCCGGACACGTGGCCGAGCATGTGGACGACGTGAAAGCGAGCTTCGGGCGCTGGTTTGAGGTGCTGAAACCGGGCGGTCGCATCACCATAACAGTGCCGGATTGTCGCGGCGCAAATCGGATGTGGTTAGAACGAAAACGTTTTCCCGCGTTGGAGTTAGGACCCGACGAAGGAATCATCGCCATCACCACCGGAGTGAAAGCAGAAGATGTCGGCGATCGGGAAAAGGAAAAGGTGCTGCACCATCGGGTCTTCGATGAATCGACGTTGCGAATATGCATGGAAGCGGTGGGATTTATCAACAT
>QHRJ01000009.1 GCA_003220075.1 Verrucomicrobiota bacterium | reverse complement strand
TACAATAAAGCTGGGCGCGAGCAACTTAAACTGGGTTGGTGAACGAGAAATTATGAGCGCAACACGACGGATGATCATAGTCGCGGTGCTAGTCATCGCGCTGGGAATTGCCTGGCTGCTGAATACTCTCAACGTCATTCCGGGGGTCGATTGGCTCTGGACTGGCGGACTGGGCGTGGCCGGCCTTCTGGCTTTGGCGAACAGAGGCTTCACCAAATTCACGTTTGTCATCGGTTCGTTCCTGCTGATCAGTTCCGTCTGCTCGATTCTTCGCCAGACAGGGATGTTGCGTTCGAACATCGAGATACCGGTTCTTTTCATCGTCTTTGGAGTGCTAATTTTGGCTTCCATGCTATTGCCACTGCCTACTCCGGAAGCTTTTCGTGAAGAAAAGCGCGGCGAGACGCGGCCAACGGCTGCTGGACGCAGGCCGAATGGCTGAGCAGCCAGCTACTCTTGCAAAATAGCTGGGTGTAAGCATCTTGTTCTCGTTAGATTAATATCACCCACGTTATGCAAGTATCCCGTTATTTATCTTTAATTCTTCTCGCATTCGCTCTGGATAGTTGTTCTGAGCGATATTTCGATGCCAAAACGGAAGGGGAGAAATTGTTGCGCCGGGATGCGGAATGGGCGGATCTCGCTACCGCAGGGAAGGATGTTGAGAAGGTAGTCTCCTATTGGACTGAGGACGCTGTTCTTATCTTTCCGGGACAGCCTGTGCTCGAGGGCAAAGCGGCGATTCGCTCCTACGTTAGCGCTAGCTTTAATACTCCGGGATTCAAGATCCACTGGGTCTCGCAAAGACCTGTATTCTCCCCCGACGGCAAACTCGCATACATGCGAGGCACGGACGAGCTCATCCTGCCTGGGCCAAATGGCGGTCCGATGACGCTGCACCTTCGTGGAATATCGGTCTGGCGTTTGGATCCGGATAAGCAATGGCGTTGCGTCTTAGATATTTCCAATGAGGCACCGCCCGCTACACCAAGCTCTTAGCATGCCGGGCTTGTCCAACCGTTATTTGGGCTCGGTGTCCCTTTGCCGCTTGTCAACGCGAGTCACGCCTGGGCGCGGTCTGACCAGAATTCTACTGGGGCGATTGCGAAGAAAGCTGAGGGTCGCTTGCCTTGGCCAGGCGCAAGTTTTCCTCCGCCTCCGGAAAGTCGGGGTGAAGGTGCAACGCCTGTTCGAATTGCGCGATTGCCTCGGGAGCGTTGCCTTCGCTCATAAAAATCTTTCCTAGATAGTTATGAGGCTGGGCGAGCTTCGGGTCGAGCCGGGTCGCCTCCAGGTAATGCGCCTTTGCTTCCTGTAACTCGCCCTTTGCGAAAAGCGCACTCGCGAGATCGATATGGGCATCGACAAAACGAGGGTCAACCTGCAGAGCCTGCCGATACTGGGCAATTGCGTCTTCCATCCTCTCATGTTTCTCCAAGAAGGCGCCATAGCTATACCACGCCTGGGCAGACTTTGGCGCCAGACGTACAGCGGCTTCGCACTCCGCCGCCGCTTCCTCAACGCGACCGAGTTGTTCCAAAAGGTAGACATGACCTGAGTGGTACTCGGCGTTGTTGGGGTCGATCCGGAGCGCGTCGTCGAAATGGGCCTGCGCCTCTTCGAAGTTTCCTTTTGCCATCAGAATGGTGGCGAGACTGACGTGGGTCTTGGCGGAATCGGGATTAAAACGTAGCGCGGTGGAAAATTCTTCAGCGGCTTGATCGGCCCGACCGGCTTCTTGCAGAGCGGTGGCGTAATTGACATGCGCTCGCGGACTATTCGGAAGATCAGCGACTATCATGGACAGGCGTTCGAGTTGATTCCCCGGGATGTGCACCTCCCTATACCAGAGTGCTCCAAGAGGTATGACAAAAACAGCCGCCCATTTCGCGCCGTGCAACGCCCAACTCGGAAGAAAACCGCTCGTCGAAACATCGGCGGTGCCGCCGCCGATGCCGAGAGATTGTCGAGTGGATTTCTCCCGTACTTTCCAAATGAACCCGTCGTAATAAAAATGCAGGAGCGCGGAAGCGGTCACCACCCCGGTAAGTATGCGTTTGACTACGTCAATCCCGATACTCGACTTGAAATAGCCCAGCGCCCCGTAGGCGAAAATCAGGCCGATGTAAACACCAACCAGGGAGCCACTGCGCCGGAACACGAACCGCATAAACCCGCCGATCGAGCTGTCTGTCTCAACCCGCTTACGATTGTAGATCCAAACCAGCGAGAGGTATTGGACATCGTGAAACACTTCGAATAATGCAACGCCGACCAAAACACTGGCGACGATGTTGTTGCAGTACCACCAAAAAGAAATGCTGGTAATGAGAAGCACCAGCTTTACCGGGCTTGGCCGCTTCCCGCGAATCCACATCCAGATAAAATTTGCCAAAAATACGGCTGAAACCGCGAGCGCCAGGCCAAACAGTCCTTGCTGTGCTCCTCGGAGCAGTCCCGGCGGAATAAAAGGACCACCCGCTGAATAATAACTTTCCAGTGAATCCGTCATTCGCTGCGACGAGAGAAGGACCGCGGTGGCAAACCAGATTCCGCATAATGCGAAATCGACACGCCGCGTCAGGGCAGCGAATGAGCCCACTTTCGCATCATAGATGCGACAGAACCCGTAGGTTTGCATCATGCCGTGCCAGACGCCCCAGATGAAGGCGACCAGCACGATGCCCTTGAGATCCCACAAAAAAAACACCGTGCAGACGACCACTAAAAAAATCGGTGCAAAAATGAAGCGGTACTTGAAGCGCTGGAATAACGCCCGGTCGCCGTAGGCGCGAATCATCCCCGGTAAGTGGTGACCCATCGCGCCGAAGGCAGCGACAAAAAGATAAATGTCTTCCGCGCTCCAACGCGCCTGTGCGACGATGAAGATCGGGAGGATCACAAGCGGGGTGCAGACGTAGAGAATCAAGTCGCGCCAACCATCTAGAATCCACAAGTTAGGCTTCCGCCCGGCGACAGGCGCAGCCGGGACAGTTTGCGGGGGTGAGAACGCGGTAACGTGCTGCATGGCTTTTAGCGGAACGAAGTTTCCTCAAGCCCGGTGGAAAATCAATCCTGGCTTCAGGAGACAAATCGCACGCATCGTTGTCGATCCATTCGACTCCGCTGCAAGGAACTTGCAGCATCATGAATCATTCGCCGTCCGGAAACACCTGTCTTAGCGAACGTCCATTGCGATCGGGCCGGGAGCGCGGGCTGTCAGTTGCGTTCCGATTAACGGCGGCCTTCACGCCGGTGGTTCTCCGTGCGGGAGATGGAAGCGAGCCGTTTTAACGGCTGAGCATCGAGGCTGACGTTCATTGAGCGCTGTGGCTTGCCTTACTAGGGTGAGAAAGCCGTTGAAAACGGCTTAATTGAGCTGAGTGCGGGATGTCCACCGGTATAAAGCCCGGTGTTAATGAGGAGAGGGCTGGCCTCGCGGCCGGCTTGGTTTCCGGCCAAAGTTGCGGAGATGGAAGCCGTGGCCGAGCTTGATCTCGTTAGATGAAATCCAACCGCATCGAATCGCTTGCGCGTGAAACCGGCGCCCGCCTTCCATGTCGCGAGCATCCGGCGCTGTGTCTTAGTCTATTTGCCTTCATGTTCATCCCTGCTGTCGTTGGCGAGGTCGCCCTGGGGCGATGGCTGACTTCGTTCATGCCGCAGCCCGGACCGGTTGCGATGTTGTGTTTCGCACCAGCGCTGGTGATCCTCTTCATTATCGGAATGCTTACTGGAGCTACCATCTGGCTTCTGCTGATGAAGCGCTTTGTGCAGCAGAACATATTGGCCACTTTTTTTCTCGGAGGTCCACGTGTTCCGGTCTTCTCTAATCTTTGCTCGAAGATATTTGCCTGGAGTTACAGCCAGAAGCGGCCGAAAACCGAACTATGAGCTTACTCTCGCTGGATCGTGGACGCGCAGAAGTGCGTCCCTCCGCCATCACCCATCTGCCCGCCTCCCAGACGCGCCTCGGCGTGGTATTTACATAACGGACGACAGGCGACAAAATCAGATCATGCTGTAATCATGGAACGGGTAACGGGAATCGGCGGCGTATTCTTCCGTGCGAAGGACCCCGAAACCCTGTCGGCGTGGTATGAAGATACATTCGGCGTAAGTCGAGTGCCACGCGATTACAGCACAGCACCGTGGATGCAACAGGCGGGAGCCACAGTTTTCGCCCCATTTCCGATCGACACAGATTATTTCGGCAACCCAAACCAGGCATGGATGATCAATTTTCGAGTAGCTAATCTGGATCGTATGATCGCGCAGCTGCGGGCGAGAGGAATCGAAGTAGCGCTGGATCCGGAGATTTATCCGAACGGTCGTTTTGCTCGTTTAAGCGATCCGGAGGGAAATCCGATCGAGCTTTGGGAGCCCAAGGTTGATAGGTGACGGTGTTGGTGGATAAAAAACTAGGGACCCCAACCCGGCTCCGCAGAGCGTCGCCCTACCAGGTTTTCGCGGGGAAGCATTGGTAGGGCGAGACTCGGTCGAGCCGCTCAAGCCTTTCGCGGGTGAACTCTTCTTATTGTACGCGGCGAGTGCCTCCAGGATTAATGCCACCGTTAGCGAAGCCGGTAGGCCTCCACCAGCGCTACACCGGTCGTTCCATTCTTTCCGCGGACAATTGCCGTGTAATTCCCGGCGGCGAGCGAAGCGACAATGGCCGATTCGCGGTTGTCAGTCGGCTTAAGCAGTGTGGCTTTGATTCCTGTCGGCGTGTTGTCATTCCAATCGTTGTCGAATGCGATCAAAGCGCCGTTAGCATCGCGCAATTCAAGTGTCGGATCTTGTAACGGCTGCGTGATGCCGAAACTGCTCAGGGTCGGTCCGATCGCGCGCAACACAATCACGGGTGGTTCGCCGTTCCCAATAATTAACCCGCCAATAAGGACATTCTGGCCGGTGCCCACGAGACCGCGCGTGCTGAGATTACTGAAAATCGAAGTCGTTGCATCCAACTGGTAAACATCAACCAGCCCGATGCCAGTCCCGCCATTTTTCCCGGTCACCACTGCGGTGTAGGAACCGGGAGCGAGGGTGGCAATGATGGCCGATTCCAAGTCGTTGGGCGGAGCATAACCGCTAGCTGCGATTTCGGTCTCTTGCGTGTCTCTCCAATTGTCGTTAGACGCGACCACAACGTTGCTGCTGTTAACAATGGCAATGGTTGGATCCGCCAGAGCGCCACTCACTCCAAGGGTGCTCAACGTTGGCCCAAGCGCACGCACAATGACCTTTTTTGACTGCTTCCCGCTAATAGTAAACCCGGCGATAAGGACATTTTCTCCGGTGCCAACTATTCCTCGGGTCGAGATGTTAGTTGCTTTGCCAAGCGGCGCGATCTGACCGCTGAGCAATCGATTCGCTTCGTTGGCCAGTTCATGATGACCACCCGTGGTCGGATGAATATCATCCCAGAAAACATATTGGTCTGGATTCACCCCAGATGCGCCCTGGGCCGAATCAATGGTGTTGACAAAGTTGTACTTTGCCGGCTGGCCCAGGACGCGGATCATACCGAGCCAGACATCCAAGTTGTAAACATGGATGGTAATTCCATTACCCTTGAACCCGCTAACGACCGACCCAACGGCCAAACTGAGTTGGGTGCGGTAACTCGCAGAAGCCTGGTCGAGGCCTGCGACCCGGTTGGGATCGCCGAAGGAATTCGGAACAGCGCCAAGTGGCGGAACATTCGGGACGAGAAAGTTTCGCGCCCCGGCGTTGGCCAGACTTATAATCAACAAGCCGACGCGGGTGGCGGTATCGGTCACACTCTGGGGCCTGTAATCATCGAAGAGATCGTTGCCCCCACCCCAAAGAATGTACAGGGCATTGGGGTCGGCGGCGTGGCTGGCCAGATAATCGTTAATTTGTTTGCCCATGTTATCGATGGTGATGGTGAAATCACCGCCGCCGAAGGGAAACGGATTATTGATGATGGTACGGTCCTGTGTGCCGTTCTTGGTCGTGGCGCCGCCAAATGCATAATCGGTCCCGCCATCGAGGCTGTTCTTCGCGACCGCTAACCCCAGAAATGTTTTTTCCAGTTGTTCGTGCCAGGTACCGACATACAAATTTGCCGCCGGCGAGGTGTTGGTATCGTCGGTGAACCGGTAATCACTGTAATTGAAATTACTACTCGGATAACTGAACCCGATGGTGTCGCGCACCCGATGCGCGATGTTTCCATCATCAGAAAGGCTGTCGCCGAAAACGATGACCTGAGTAAATGTGGGCGCCTGCGCGTTAACGAGAATTGGAGTCGCCAGAAAAATCGCGACGCTCAAAAATTTTCTTATTCCCATGAGTATCCCTTTATAAAAACGAAACTGACCTGCCTTTCGGATGCAATCTGTGCATCTCGCATATCCTCAGGGACATAGATGTTTAGTCAGCACCGGAAAAGAGGCAGAATACCTACTTTTCCAGAGCCCGCAGAAAATCGGCAAAGTTGGCGCTCTCGCGCATGGCGGCATTCAATCGCTTCAGACTTTCGTCGGCTGGTTCCGGCAGCGCGATGCGTTGGGAGCGCCCGGCGCCCGACAACACAATCTCATTCCATTGAATCGATTCGATCTGATCGGTGAAACGCGCAACCGCGCGTCCCCGGAAGAAGGCCCGCGTCGTTTCCGGAGGAGAAAAAATTGCCCGGCGAATCTCATCTTCGTTGACCACCCGCCGCATCGAACCCTGGCGCAGCAGCTCATAATATAATCCGCGCTCCAGATCGATATTGTGATACTCGAGGTCAATCGCTTGCAGCCACGGATCACTCCATTGTAATTTCTCCTCCTCCTGCAACTCGTTCAGCAGAAATTTTTTCGCTGCCCAATCCGACCGATCGCGACATAACATCACGTCTCTCTCCAAGTCATTGAGGACGCCTTCCCATTCGCGCAAAATCCAACCGCGCTCCTCGTCATCGCGCTCGACCTTCTGTGCCGCGCTCAAATAAAGACGCTGCACATCAATCGCGGAGATCTTCCGTCCGTCGCGCAACTCGATGATCCAATCGTAATTCTGATCGCGACTAATCGATTTCGCCGCATCAATCGGCTGCGCGATTTCCAACTGCGGCGCTTTCCCGCGCTCGATCAAATCCAGCACCAGGGCGGTCGTGCCCAGCTTCATCGCCGTCGCCCATTCACTCATGTTCGAGTCGCCAACAATAACGTGAAATCGGCGATACTTGTTGGCATCGGCGTGCGGCTCATCCCGCGTGTTCACCAGCGGGCGGCGATTCATCGTGTCGATGCTGACCAGGACGCTAAAGAAATCCGCTCGCTGTGAAATCTGAAACACGCCGGGCTGACCGGCCGCGCTCTCCGCTTCAATCCCCATCTTGCCGGCGCCAGCAAAAATCTGTCGCGTGATCAGAAACGGGAGGGCGCCCGCGACGATGCGGTCCCATGGGATGTCGCGCCGCATCAGGTAATTATCGTGGCAACCGTAGCTATGACCCAGAAAGTCGGTGTTGTTTTTGTAAAGCCGGACGTGCTCACCGTCCTGCAAATGCCCGTTCCGGCGTCGCGCGCATTCAGCCAGAATCCGCTCGCCCGCTTTTTCCTGGGCCACAATCTCACGTAACGTCGTGCACTCCGGCGTGGAATATTCCGGATGGGCGTGATCGTTGTAAAAACGTGCGCCGTTCGATAGCACGAGGTCGCTCTTGATTTCCTGAAAGGTCAGCGGCCGGTTTTTATCGATCTCATAGTAGGCCGATTCATCCGCGTCCTGACGCAGTTCTTTCGCCCGAAAGCCGCGCGCGTCGCGGTGTGGATCTTCGTGGCCGTAATCCCATTTCATTAACGCGCCGTGCTCTGTATAACTGCGCACCAGCGCGATCGATTCCGCGACCACATCCACCGACTCCGCGCCGTCCAGCGTGATCCCATATTCCGTCTCCAACCCAAAGACGCGTTCCATCGTTCCGAAACATAGCGCGATACCAAACCACGCGAAAATTTTGCGTTACTTTATTGTCCTGAACCCTGCACCCTCAGACCTCGGTTCTCGACTCACCGATCTGAATGCTGGATGCTTATAACTAATACCGCGGCGCTTCG
This sequence comes from Verrucomicrobiota bacterium, assembly GCA_003220075.1. Taxonomy (GTDB): domain Bacteria; phylum Verrucomicrobiota; class Verrucomicrobiia; order Chthoniobacterales; family UBA10450; genus AV69. Next base: position 5,076 of record QHRJ01000009.1, on the reverse strand, counting down.
CGCCGTCCGCCTTGCTCCAACCTCTTCGCTCTGCTCTTATCTTTCGCAAATGTCCCGGCTGACTGCCTGTTTGATTCTAGTCGTCGTCTGGGCCTTGATTTACCTTACCAATTTAGGGTCGTCCGAGCTTCGCAGCGAAGAAGGTCATCGTGTCCTGCCCGCTGTTCAGATGCTCGATAGTGGCAACTATCTCGTGCCCTACATTGCGGCGCGGCCTTATTTGAATAAGCCGCCGTTGATTAATTGGATTGTCGCTGCCTCGTTCAAGCTTTCCGGAGTTCGCAACGAATGGACCGCGCGTCTGCCATCCACATTGTTTATCCTGGCCGTTGCCCTCACGTTGGCGACGTTCGGACGAATCAGCCTGGGCCCGACCGGCTCCCTTATTGCCGCACTCTGCTGGCTAACGAATCTTGGATTGATCGAAAAGGGGCGAATGATCGAGATCGAGGCAATCTATTGCTCGCTATTCGCTTTTGCTCTCATCCTGTGGTTGGGGTTCTGGGAACAGAAACGCTCACCCTGGCTTACCTTCATCGTGCCCTGGATCTTTCTTGGTTTAGGTCTGCTGGCCAAAGGTCCAAGTCATGTCCTGTTCTTTTATCTTATTCTTGGCGCCGTTCACTGGCGAAATCGTCAGCTCCGCGACCTAGCGCATCCCGCCCACTTTATCGCGGTTCTCGCCATGCTCGGAATTTTTGTTGCCTGGGTGATTCCATATTTTCGGGCATTATCTTCCGACTCGCCTTTGCAAGCCTGGTCACGAGAAGCGGCGGTCGCATTTCACGGTGAAGAAGGCAGATCAGAGGATTGGTTACTAAATTTCCCCCGTGGCTTCGCTTATGTACTTCCCTGGATACTGCTTCTCCCCTTTGTTCGATTGCGTAAGATAGCTGACCCATTACAGCGCAACGTAGCTTATGGGCTGGCGTGGGGAAGCATCATTCCATTCGTTATTGTTCTTTTGATTCCCGGAACACTCCCAAGATATATTTTGCCGTTGGAGGCACCATTTTGCTGGTTCGTCGGTATCGCTGTCGCTAATGACGCCTTTCAATGGAGTATCAAAGGTATTCGAGTTCCACGAGGCTTAATGTTCTTCTTTGTCGCGATAGGCGTTATTGCGGCGATGATAATCTTTGCGCTGCGTTCCGTGACTTACTTGAAAAGGCACGAACGAATTAAACCGATTGCCGCACAAATTAACGCGCTCCTCCCGTGGGACCAGCGGCTTTATGCAATCGATCCTGACTTTCAGCCGTATCTTTTTTATGTCCGCGCGCCCATAACCTATCTCGTTACCTTGGACGAACTGCCTGCGGACGCGCATTATTTTTTGATTCAGCCGAGGCATCAACGAAAGTTCGAGAGCAACCCGAGGTGGGCGGTCTTGCGGCCGAAACTCCTGGCTCATACACCGAGCTATCGCAGCAAGGAAAGCTTGCTCTTCGCCATCGACCACTGACGACGAACACGACGGGATCTTTAACTGACTGACCTCTAATCTCTGATTGCTGACCTCCGGCGTCCCGCTTCGCCTTTTCATTTGACGCGGTCGAACCTGCGGGAAGAATCATTCGCATGAACACCCGCATTATTTCAGCCCTGATCGCTCCCGTGGCGATAGCCTCCATCGCGTCCCTCGCCTTCGCGCAAACCCCGGCCCCCCAGCCGACCGCGCCAACCACTGTCACCAGCCCGGTTGTTTCGGCTCCCGCCACGACCACCGCCTCACCGAACGAGGCCGAGATGATGAAGCAAATGATGGAGCTGGCCAAGCTCACCGAAAATCATAAGCTCCTCGCTGATCTCGCGGGCTCCTGGAGCACTTCAGTCAAAATGATGGAACCCGGCAAGGAACCTTCCGTTTCCAAGGGTAGCGTTACTTTCAAGTCCATCATGAATGGCCGCTATTTCATTGGCGATCATACCGGAAGCATGAAAATGCCCGGGGCTGATGGCAAAATGAAAGATTTCGCCTTTAAAGGGATGTCGATCGACGGCTACGACAACGTGAAACAGAAATTTATTTCATCGTGGATTGATAACATGGGCACTGGGATATTCACCTTTGAAGGGACGTACGATCCCGCGACGAAAACATTTACCTACACCGGCGAAATGGAGATGCCGCCTGGGATGAAGACTCCGGTTCGCTCCGTAATCAAGATCACGGACAAGAACCATCACACCTTCGAATGGTACGAGAACCGTGGTGGCCAGGAAATGAAGACGTTGGAGATCAACTACACTCGCAAAAAGTAGCGGTGTATCGGTTATCTGGTTTCTGACCTCTGTCCTCCGATCTCTGAACTCTAATGACCCGTCGAAAATTTTTGGGTACGACTCTGGCAAGCGGAGCTACGCTGGTTGCGGGGGGGTCGAGCATTATCTTTACGACGAATTCGTTAGCAGTGGCAACGAAGGCGGAGAGCAATTCCGTTTTCCGGTTGGGGGGCGATCTTCCGGTCAACCGGCTCGGCTTTGGCGCGATGCGCATTACCGGAGAGGGTATTTGGGGTTGGCCGGCTGATCGCGGCAACGCCCTCAAAGTTCTGCGACGCGCCGTCGAGCTCGGCGTCAACCTGATCGATACGGCCGATGCCTACGGACCAGAAACAAGCGAGCTGCTGATTGCAGAAGCTCTGCACCCTTATCCAAAGGACCTGGTGATCGCGACGAAAGGTGGGCTAACGAGGCCTGGACCCGGACAGTGGGTGCCGAACGGCCGCCCGGAATATCTCACCCAGTGTGTGGAGAAGAGTCTGAAACGACTCCGGGTCGAGCGAATCGATTTGTATCAACTGCATCGCGTCGATCCGAAAGTGCCGATGGAAGAATCGTTGGGAGCGATCAAAAAAATGCAGGAGGCTGGAAAGATTCGGCATGTCGGATTATCCGAGGTTTCGCCGGAAGATATCGATCGGGCACGCAAGGTCCTGCCGATTGTGAGCACGCAGAACCAGTACAACATTAGCAACCGCAGGTGGGAAAACACATTGGTCTATTGCGAGAAGGAAGGGTTGGGTTTTATGCCGTGGTCACCGATCGGCGGAAACAGGGGCTTGAAGGATAACGCGCTGGAAGCGGCGGCCAGAGATTATCAGGCCAGCGTCGTGCAACTCGCCCTCGCCTGGCTTCTGCGCCGGTCTCCCGTGATGTTGCCGATCCCCGGCACGTCTTCGATCGCGCATTTGGAAGAGAACATGGCTGCCGCCAAGCTGAAGTTAACGGCTGAAGATTGGAAACGCGTTGATGCCTTAACGAGCTAGCGATTGTAACGAGATCGCCAGCGATAATCTTTGGTAGGACGGTTGCCGGGGATGAAATCGCCCCCACAGAATTGCGCCAGCCCGGAAACTGATATCTGTTATTCAACCAACGCAAAACCTATGAAAAAGATCGCATTAATACTAACTCTGCCTCTGGCAGTTTCTCTGGTCGCCGTTGCGGCGCAGAAAAAGGATGCGTCCAAGAAGTCACCTGAATCGGCCACGAGTGAACAACATGTCGTTCTCAATCCTGCAGACTTAAAATGGGGGGATGCGCCTCCCGGGTTACCGCCCGGGGCGAAACTGGCGGTGCTGGCCGGTGATCCAAACAAGAAGGGACCATTCACAGTGCGGCTGCAAACGCCGGCTGGTTACAAGGTTCCGCCGCATACGCACCCAACGACTGAGCATATCACGGTAATTTCCGGTACGTTTAACATTGGCACGGGAGATAAGTTCGATGAAGCAGCCGGGAAAGAGTTAGGCGCTGGCGGCTACATGGTCATGCCGCCGGGGATGAAACACTATGCTTGGACACCGGCAGAGGCAATCATCCAAGTTCACGGCATAGGCCCGTTTGTGATCAAGTATGTGAATCCGGCAGACGATCCGCGTAACGCGAAAAAGTAGGGAGCTAACAGCGCGATTAGTGTTGCCAGGGGCAATTCCGCCGCGTTAGAATTTTGAGCGCGGTGAATACGAGACGGTTCTTTGTTTACAGCGGCTTACTGGCATTGTTAATCACCGACACTGCCTTCGCTGGCCGGTATCAACGAACCAAAGACGGCAGGACTCGCGTTTGGAACGAGAATCCCAAGCCGGCCGATTTAGTAACGTGGTCTGGGGCGCGCGACGCCAAAGGCTACGCCACCGGTTACGGTACGCTCACCTGGTTCGCACCTCAAAACGAAGTAGAGACGGGATCGCATATTGCACGTCCGCGGCACTACATTGTTACCAGCCGTGAATCCGGGATGATGGTGCACGGCAAATTCGAGAAGGCGCCTGCTAACGCGGAACCAAAGAAGAAAGGACGGACGGACATTTCTGAGCAGCGGCCGCCTTCCATTCACATTGAAGGAACGCCGAAAGAACCTCCGCCGACTCCCGCACAAGAGAAGGCCACTTCACCCACGCCGACATTATCGCCAACTCCGGCTAACGATTCTTTGGATTCATTAATGCATGCACCATCCTCGTTAAAACTAAACCCGCCTCCTGGCGCGTCCCCGCTGCCCTCCAGTTCTTTGCCGACCGCAACGCCGGACCGATCCCTGCAACTGACACCGGCTCCATCGCCGTCTCCTTCCCCTAATTAAGGGTAGAGGTCAGAAGTCGGTGGTCAGCGGTCAAAGATCGCAGATCGCAAGCGTTCCTAAATTTCAACTCGCCCTTTCGCACTCGCGCGGCGGCGGGGTTGAATGAAAGTCGAGCACGCTAAATTTTCCGGCTCCATCCCGGCAGCATACGATCGCTACCTCGGACCTATATTGTTTCAGCCGTATGCCGAGGACCTGGCGGCGCGTTTGCCGGTAAAGAAAACTAGTTCAGTTCTGGAAATGGCCTGCGAAACGGGAATTTTAACGCGTGTGCTGCGCACTTGCCTGCCATCGAAGGTGAAACTAATCGTGACGGATTTAAACGAGCCCATGTTCCGGCAGGCCGCGGCCAAGTTTGGCAAGGGCGAGAAGGTGCGATGGTTAGAAGCCGACGTATCTGATTTGCCGTTCGATGACCGGAAGTTCAACGCAGTTGTGCGCCAGTTCGGAGTCATGTTTGTACCGGACAAGGCTCTCGCGACTCG
>QHRJ01000118.1 GCA_003220075.1 Verrucomicrobiota bacterium | reverse complement strand
ACGTCTCCGTCACATCCTTGTTTGCGTCTTTGCTAAAACCGATGTGGCTATCGCTGATCTGGAGAAAGCTAAGATCCGTAGCCGAGGGTAACGAGTCTCCTGCTTTGGCGATCTGGGCCAGGGTTCTCGAGGCAAGGACGCCGCCACTTATCGTCCAAAGTAGGCCCGTGCCGGCCCATGCCATGCAGTGGAGAAAGCCGCGGCGATCGATTCCGTCGTGTTCATGGTCGTGAGAAATGTAATCGGACATAATATTGGGCTTCTTTTTAGATTGGTTTAGTTGAAAATTGCTTTCACCTGTCTCTACTGATTCAATTTGATTTTATTCCCAAAATCTTTGGTGGTTGCGATGGTGTGCGCTGAAAAGCTGACGTTATCGATAACAACCTCAGTCTTTGCAGTTCGCGGTGCAGATAACTTTCCCGGTCCAGCGTCCTTTCCCTGGGTGTTACTCAGAAGCGCTAGAGCAACGAACATGGCACATGCCAGAGTACCCATATTCAACTGCTTCAGGAACCGACATACGACTGGGCTTCCTTTGGTGTCGGGCCCGGGATAAGAAGCGTCTAGAGCGGGAGCAAACATAATATTAGTTCTTTCTGTAGTTGGGTTCTCGTTAGTTAGTTGATAAAACTGCTTTCAACTATCCATACCGTTTGCCGTGGAAAATATTCCATTGCGCCTGAGAACAACGTCCGAGCGGAACGTCGGCAGGTGGTACCAAAGAAAGTCGGAAGAGCCAAAGAACGAACAAGCGCTTTCATTGGAAAACGCCTCGGTCGCTCCTACCGCCGTGCCGGCGGTGCGCCGTAATCGACGTCAGTGGTGCGGAATTTGGTCTTCGAAAAGCTGCTTAAACTCTTGCAACTCTTTATCGTTAATGTCGGAAACAGCCCAGTAGTTGAAGTCCGAGTCTTCCCAGTGCAAAAGCTGATAACCTTGCCGCGCCATTGCCTTCGTCGATCTAGCTGTATCGGATCCGGCTGGCCAGACAAAGAGATTAATAAAATGCTGGCGTCTTTGGTAAATTAAAGCCGCCACCGGCCTGTTATCGAGATAATCGAGACGGCCACCGATTAAAGGAAGTCCTTTCGGGGAGAGATCGACCACCGGAGGTGCGAAATCGAGCTTGGCATCCAGCCACGGCTTCACCGTATGCTGGTCAGAGGAAGCGACGTCAGTGAGATGATTTGCCATCAGCGAACGCACATGACTGGCGATAAGTTGAGTCGCCAGAAATCGATCGGCCTCGGGTCGCTGCAATCGAGGCGCCACGTTCAAAACGATAATCGCAGCAAGAGTAATCGCTGCGGCCAGGCCTAACCAATTCCATGGTATCTCCGAAAGAATGGACCGCGGCTCCGGCTGCCTTTTATGGAATTGGATCTGAGCTCCTGGCACACCATTTCGCACCGGGTACTCAGTGGCATCCTCTCGCAAGGAGGATTGAATTCGCTCACCTAACTCCGCGGATGCCTTGAAATAAGGGGTCGCGTTGCCAATCGCATGAATTAGTGAACCATGTGTTTTGTAGGCTTGATCACAGCGAGCGCAGTCTCGCAAATGCTGCTCGATCGCCTGGCTGGTAATCGGATCTAGTTCGCCATCCAAATAACCATCCATCAGTTTTATCGCTTCTTCGCAGTTCATTTTATTTCTCCATACCAATGCGAGTCTCCAAACGTTCCTTCAGCTTGGCTCGCGCACGGGCAAGCCGCGACATGACGGTACCTGACGGAATCTGCGCAATGTCGGCTATTTCTTTATAGGAGAAACCTTCCTGGTGTCGCAAGATCAAGATCTCCCGGAATTCCGCGGGCAATTCATCCATTGCTTCTTTAATTAGTTGCGCGTCTTCACTATGCTCGAGAATTGTCGCGGGACTCACAGAGTCGTGCCCCGTCGCATGTATTTCTTCGTCAAAGTTAGTTGTCAGATCAATCGCGTGGCTTTTCTTGAGCAAAGTGTATGAGGTATTTCGAACGATCGTAAGCAACCAAGCCCGGCCGTTGGTCCCATGGAATCCGCTAAAAGACCTAAATGCGCGCAGATACGCCTCCTGCACCACGTCCTGCGCATCCTGTTCGTTGCGCAGCAGCCATTTCGCTAAATTGTGCGCAGCATCAAGATGAGGCAGCATCGCCTCTTCAAAAGAGGTTACCTCTTCTTTCGCCTGTTCTTCGCGCTTTTTAACTACAACGAACTTCACAATCTTCGGATCCGATTCAAAATCTTCGGTCTGAGAAGCATCTGCTGTTTTCAACGGCAAGGCCATGGCAATTTTGTTGGGGTCATATCTCGGCATGGCACAGCGCCTCCTCACATGTTGCCATTTTCTAATAAGACTGGCATCGGCTGTCTTTATTCCACTCTTTTTGAAAGACCCGGCAAAAAAATGAGGGATCTCACAAATGGTAGCTGCTTGAACGGCGCGAAGGTTTCTTTTCGGGAATATAAATCCGCCAAAACGGTTGAAGCAGTGAAGGACAATCTGCCATTTAACGAAACATGTTTATGACTCCGACGATCGCCAGTATCCTGAATCTTGCGGGACCGGACCTGATAGTCATCCTTCTCATCGTTTTGCTGCTGTTCGGTTCGAAGAAGCTGCCTGAGCTCGCTCGAGGGATGGGTCGAGCGGTAAAAGAGTTCGGCGCGGCACGAGACGAGATAGAGAAAGGGTTAAGTCAGTCCTGCCCCAGCGGAATAGCACAGGTAAAACTGCCGGATACAAAAAGCGCGCGCCAATCTCCGGAGTAGTCCGCCTGCCAGGCTGCAGAAAGAAGTCGATGATCGATCCTGATAAGCCGCGTAAGAAACGAATCGTCATTCTCGGCGGTGGTTTCGGCGGTGTTTATGCGGCAATTCATCTTGAGAAATTGCTTGCGCGAGTCGACGCGGTGGAGATTTTCCTCGTTAGCCACGATAACTTTTTCTTGTTCACGCCGATGCTGCATGAGATAGCAGCGAGCGATCTCGAAATCACAAATATCGTAAATCCCCTTCGAAAGCTGCTTCGCAAAGTTGAGGTATTGGTGGGTGAGGTGAAGGAAATCGATCTGTCAAACAAGCGGGTCTTGATTTCACGCGGTTACCGCAACCATTCACAAGAGATCGACTACGATCATCTGGTCATCGCACTTGGATCGATCACCAACTTTTACGACATCCCGGGTCTCGCCGACCTGGCCGTACCCATGAAATCACTTCGCGATGCCATTCAGTTGCGCGCTCAAGTCCTCCGGCATTTGGAAGAGGCAAATTTTGAATGCAATCCGGCAGAGCGGCAATCGTTGCTTACTTTCGTAGTGGCGGGCGGCGGGTTTGCCGGCGTGGAAACGGTTGCGGCGTTAAATGACTTCGTGCGGGACGCGCTGCCATTCTATCCCAATCTGAGTGAAGGAATGTTGCGAGTTGTGCTGGCGCATTCTGGGCCGGTCATCCTGCCAGAACTGGGTGAAAGTCTGGGACGACATACGCAGAAGGTGCTCGAGCGACGCGGCGTGGAAATCCGCCTTAACACTCGGGTCAAGAGAATGACAGAGAACAAGGTTTTCCTGGCTTATACGGCCCCAATTCCATGCAGCACGTTGGTGTGGACTGCCGGAACTGTGCCCAATCCACTTATCTCTCCGCTTCCCTGCGCAAAACAACGAGGCCGAATAGCTGTAAACCAATTCTTGCAAGTTTCTGATTGGCCTG
>QHRJ01000117.1 GCA_003220075.1 Verrucomicrobiota bacterium | reverse complement strand
CGATAATCAAGATAACGACGGTCATTTCTATCAGGTTGAAGGCGGCTTCGCCGAGGCCACGGCGCGACTTTGGGGAGATCATGTCGAAAATTGTAAAGAGTGTTGTGGAAACTAGAAGCTTAAAATGAGGGGCAATAAGGGCAATGAGCAGGGTCCGCTGCGCGGCGGTTATTCGCCACGGCGAATCCGTCCTTTGGCGGATCGGTTATCCGATTACGATTACGAGCACGAGCAGGAGGATGAATTGATCGGCGTTTAGTCGGCGAGATCTGGAGTTAATTTCAACGGTTTCTCTCCGAGGCGTAGGCTCTACGGAGCCGGAGGCAGTGTTTCCAACCGAAAATCCGCGATTTTTCCGGCATGTTTCTAGCTTTTCTGGCCAGGCGTGCTGGAACACACGCCGTCGCCGTCACCGGAGGAGCAAGCGCAAATCCTCCACACGATCGAAATGTTCGAGGTCATTACCCGGACACAACCCGATGATTATCAGTCGCTTGAGATTCTAAAGGAAGCGTACACCAAACTCGGGCGCGCGGACGACACGTTCCACACCTCGCGCAAGCTGGCGGAGGCCTATTTCAACGTCGGTTCCTACGCGCTCGCGATGCAGGAATGCGAGGCGCTTTTGGGGCACGATCCGAACGCGCCGGAAGTGCTGGCAATGCTGGGCGACATCGAATCGCGCTTGCAGGCGGCGGGACAAACGCTGTCGGGCGGCTTAAAGCATGGGTTGATCGCCAAAGCAATGGGCGGAGGTGAAGGCGGGCTGGTGCGTCTCGATCGGAAGGAACTTGAGACTTACAATTTGCACGAACGCGGGGAAGAGCAGCTGGCGAAGTTTCTCATAGTCCAACAGTTTTTCCCGGAAGGAGACGTGGCGGCTGCACTGGAAAAGGTGCAGCAACGGAACAAGAACTTGCAGGGGCAGACGCTGGCGGCATCGCTGCTGTTGGAGTTGTGCGGATCCGACACCGATAAGATCGACCAGATCATCTCGGGTTTGGTTGACCGGACGAAAGGGGCGTTTATCCCGCTGGAATATTACGATTTCGATCGGCAACTGGCCCGGATGTTACCGGACAATCTGACGCTGGGCCGTCTCTGTGTGCCATTCGATTTAATCAGCCGCACCATCATGGTGGCGTGCTGTAATCCGTTCGACGCCGCGGGACGCGCGGCGGTGCAGCAATCGCTCGATTACACCGTCTCGTGGTATCTGGCCCGACCGGCGGCGATCGAGAGAACGCTGCAAGACGTTTACCGGCTGCAACCCAAACCCTGAGGTACGCGATGAGAAACAAGACCTTCGGAGACCGCATTGCAGACGTGTTGATTGAAGACGGGCTGCTTCTGCCGAATCAACTCGAAGAAGCGACCGCCATTCAAAAGGAAAAAGGCGGACGGCTGCTGAAGATTCTGACGGACAAACAATTTGTCACTGATCAGGACATGGCCTTCAGCATGGGGCGTTGCCTGAACGTGTCGCCGGTCAATTTGGCGCGGATCCGGATTCCTGAGGAAATCATGGGGCTGATTCCGCGCGAGATGGCGAAGGCGAACAAGCTGGTGCCGGTAGCGCGCCTGAACGGGAAGCTTTTTATCGCGATGGTGGACCCGACCAATGTGTTGGCGGTCGATGACGTAAAACGCCGCGTGCAATTAGACGTAGTGCCGATGATCGCCACGGAAAAGGGCGTGGCCGAGGCCCTCAGTGGGGTGCACGGCGGGGTGGGAATAAACCAGGCGTTGCGGGACGTGGTCAAGGAAGCGGAGAAGCCCGAGGGTGGCATCGAAGTACAAGCGAAAGCGAGCGAAGAGATCGATATCGATCGGCTCGCGACCGACAGCGAAGACGCGCCCGTGATCAGGATCGTGAATCTGATCATGGTGCAGGCGATTCGGGAAAACGCGTCCGACATTCACATCGAACCGTTCCAGAAATCGTTGAAGCTGCGCTACCGCGTGGATGGGGATTTGGCCCCGGCGGAATCACCGCCGAAAGCGCTGCAACTGGCGATCACCTCGCGCATCAAAATTTTGGCTGGCCTTAACATCGCCGAACGGCGCGTGCCGCAGGATGGGCGTTTTCGCATCAAAGTGATGGGCAAAGAAGTCGATCTACGTGTTTCGATTCTGCCGACTTCACACGGGGAGAAGATTGTTATTCGTATTTTGGACAAAACGGCGTTGACCGGTTCGATCGACCAAATGGGAATCGATGAAGAGACGCTGCTGAAATTCAGGAAAGCGATCGATGCGCCACATGGGATGATTCTGGTTACCGGCCCGACCGGTTCCGGTAAAACCACCACGCTCTACTCCGTGCTCCAGGAGCTGAACAACCCGCAATACAACATCGTGACAGTGGAGGACCCGATCGAGTACGAGCTCAACGGGGTTAATCAGGTTTCGGTGCGTAACGACATCGGGCTGGATTTTGCTTCGGCCTTGCGCTCGATCCTGCGGCAGGATCCCGACATCGTGATGGTGGGTGAAATCCGCGACAACGAGACTGCCGACATTGCGGTGAAAGCGGCGCTGACCGGTCACCAAGTGCTTTCGACTTTGCATACCAACGACGCTGCCGGCGCGATTACGCGTTTGGACGACATGGGGATCGAGCCGTTCCTGATTTCGAGCTCGATTTTGATGACGTGCGCGCAACGTCTGGTGCGGAAGATTTGCACCAATTGCCGTGAGGAATTTATGCCCGAGCCGGAAATTTTCACGAGGCTCGGAGTTGAACCGAAGGCTGAAACTGTTTTTTACCGCGGGAGCGGTTGCGATCGTTGCAAGGGTCGCGGTTATCTCGGACGGCTGGCGATCATTGAAGCGCTGACGGTAACCGAAGCCATCCGCCGCCTCATTATGAAGCGTGCATCGGCGGCGGTGATTAAGAACCAGGCTGTTGCCGAAGGAATGAAAACCTTGCGCGTGACTGGGATCGACAAGGCGCTCGAAGGCCAGACCACGCTGGAAGAAGTATTGCGAGTCGCAGCGGACGATCAGTGATGGCCATGACCATTCCCTTTCTAGATCTCGTTAAGAGGGCAAAAGAGAAATTTGAAGGCAGACGCCGCCCGACCGGGCCTGCGCCATTGCCTTCGGTGGCGGACAAGCCTGAGAGCGACAAACTGGCGAAGCGGGTGATGCCTTATGCGGTGCGGACGATGACGCCGGAGCCAACCGCGCCGGCGCTGGCAGCGGCTAGTGTCATCGCTGGTCGACGGATCTCGGTGACGCGTCCGTCCGTTGGCGGGCCGGGTGATTTGGGACCGGGCGCCGATGTTTCAGTGGAACTGCACGGGGAAAGGACGCTCTCTCTCGCCTTGAGTGATGTCATCGCGGAAATTCCGGGTGGCTATCTCAAACCACACGAAAGTTTCGATACCACCCGACGGGTAACGTTGAAAGCGGCCGAGGTGGAGAAAGGTTTGGCAGCAGGCCGTCCCAGCGTTCCGATTGCAGCGATCTATCAGCAGGCACCGGAAATTTTCCTGCACACGGTGCAGCGGTCCGATCCGGCGATGGTGGTGTTGCCGGCGCAAAAAGTAATCGATGAACTTTCGCACCTTCGTGTTCGCGAAGACCAGACTGCGGAACCGATCATGGCGCAGGTTGAGACGCCATTCTTGAAATTGATGGTGGAAGAATCTGCGAAATTCGGAACAAAGGTGGCGCCGTTTACGACGACAGAAATGCCGGCGCCCATGGAACCTTTGTCGAACGCACCGGCTGCCGAACTGCCGGCTCCGGCGAGTCCGCCAACTCAACCGCCGCCAGTCGCGAGGCCGC
>QHRJ01000116.1 GCA_003220075.1 Verrucomicrobiota bacterium | reverse complement strand
TAATTCCCGTTAAAACAAGCGAGGCAAAAAGAATTGGCCGGCCGGCCGGTGGCCTTGATCATGCCCTCGATGTCCAAATAGCCAAGGCTATCGACATTGAGATACTCGCAGATTTTTTCCATCGACATCTGGTTAGCGATCAACTTTTCCGGATCGGGAAAATCAATTCCGTAATGACAAGCGAAGCGATGCGGCGGGCAACTCACCCGCAAGTGCACCTCTTTCGCGCCCGCTTCCCGTAGGTTGACGATGCGCGCTCGCGCGGTGGTCCCACGCACAATCGAATCGTCCACCACCACAACTCGTTTCCCTTCCACCATTTCCTTGATCAGGTTTAATTTCACCCGCACATCGAAATCGCGAATGAGCTGGCTCGGTTGCAAAAACGTCCGGCCAATGTAGTGATTCCGGACAAAGGCGTGTTGATACGGAATCTTTAATTCCTCGGCAAAACCGAGCGCGGCGTAATTTCCCGAGTCCGGCACCGGCACCACGATATCCGCTTCCAACGGAAATCTTCGGGCCAGTTCGCGTCCCATCTCGGTGCGGACCTTGCCCACATTCATCCCGCCGATGATGCTGTCGGGTCGCGCAAAATAAACGTATTCGAACATGCAGAAGGCCGGTTGTTCATCGCGGAACGGTCGCTCCGAGCGCAATCCGTGTTCGTTAATTATTAGCACTTCCCCCGGCTCGATCTCGCGAACGAATTCGGCGTGGATCAGATCGAGCGCGCATGTTTCTGAAGCGAGGATGTAAGCGCCATCGAGTTTTCCGAGAACAAGCGGACGCCAGCCAAAAGGATCGCGCACGGCGATCAACTCCTGTTCGCTCATGATCAAAAGCGAGAACGCGCCTTCGATCCGGCGCAAGGCACTCAGAACGCTGCTGCCGTTATCGGCCGGGCGCGCCAGCAAATGCAGAATGATCTCGCTATCGGCGGTGGTTTGGAAAATGGAACCTTTGCTTTCGAGTTCGTCGCGCAGCAGATCGGCGTTGATCAGATTTCCATTGTGCGCGATCGCCATTTGCCCGCGCACGCAATCGACCACGAAAGGTTGCGCGTTTTTTAGCGTGCTCGTTCCGGTGGTGGAATAACGGGTGTGACCGACCGCGCGCGTCCCTTTGAGTTTTTCCAGCTCTTCCTGACCGAAAACTTGCGAGACCAGTCCCATGCCCTTGTGTTGGAGAAAGGTCTGGCCGGCGCCGTTGCTCGTCACAATGCCAGCGCTTTCCTGGCCGCGATGCTGCAGCGCGAACAGGCCGTAATAGGTCAGCACCGCCGCATTTGGATGACCGAACACGCCGAAGAGCCCGCACTCGTGTTGGGGAAGCGCGGCGCGATCGGGCAATTCGTCGTGAGCGGAAGTTTCAGGGGGCATCGCAAGAGAACATCGTCGATTCGTGGTTCTATTCAATGTCGTGACATTTATAAGCTCGGGATCGGCTCGGAATCGCTTTCCACCGCCCGACGGATCGCGTTCCACCAAAGATCATAAAGCTCCGCGACCGGCCAGGTGAGATTCTCGCCGTTCAACGAAATTCGAAGGTTATCTGCCGTCACAGTGCCGATCTGCGCATGCGGAATATTTTTTGATTTTAGTTCCGATAAAATCCGGCCGGTATGTTTTGGATCGCAGGAAATAATGATGCGCGATTGCGATTCGTTGAAAAGAACTGTGGGCGCGTTCGCAGGGGCAGGCGTGCCGCTTGCGCTGCCGGCACGGCTGCCACCACGGTTTTCGAAATTAATCTCCGCACCGAGCAACGCATCAGGGTTAAAACAGCATTCCACCAGCGCAACTGCCAGTCCGCCTTCGCTGCAATCATGCGCGCTCCTAACGAGACCTAGCCAAATCAAATCGCGCACCGCGTTTTGCACCGCGAGCTCCAGCTCGATCTCGAGTTTCGGGACCGGCCCGATCTTTTTCCCGAAGCAAATCTTGAGGAAGCGCGACGCGCCAAGGCTGTAGCCGCGGTCGTAGGCCGCGGCTGGAGGGACGACCTCTGTGACGTCCCCATCTTCGGAGGCGACGGCGCGCGTCCCTCCAACCAAAATAATCACGTCGCCCTCACTCTTAAACCACTGCGTCGTGATATGTTTCTCCTCATCGATCAATCCAACCATCGCTACCGTCGGTGTGGGATCGACCACCCCGGCCGGGCTCTCATTATAAAGAGAGACATTGCCTCCGACTACCGGCGCGCCGAACGCGCGACACGCCTCCGCGATTCCCTCAACTGCCTCGCGCAATTGCCAAAAATTCTCCGGCTTGTAGGGATTACCGAAGTTCAAATTGTCCGTTACCGCCAGCGGTCGCGCGCCGGAGCAGGTAAGATTTCGCGCCGCTTCCGCCACTGCAATGCGTCCGCCCTCGCGCGGATCAAGCGCGCAATACAACGAGTTACAATCGGTCGTCGCCGCCAGGATCTTGTTCGCCTCTCTAATATAGAAGACCGCGGCATCCGAACCAGGTCTTACCACCGCACCGGTCCGAACCGTGTGATCGTATTGGCGATAAACCCAGTTCTTCGACGCGATCGTCGGATCCGCCAGCAACCGCTTCAGGGCATCAACCGCGAATTGTGCGGATAACCCTGATATCTCCTTCGGGAAATCCGTGTCATCCGCGGTCAACTTCCGGGCTTCCCGTTCATAGATTGGCGCTTCTTCCGCCAACGGCTTCGCCGGAATTTCCGCCGACACTCTGCCATTGTTGCGTACACGCATCATTCCGTCGTCGGTCACGCGTCCAATTTCCGCGCAGGGCACGTCCCATTTCGCGAAAATGTCGCGCACAATACTTTCCTTGCCACGCTTTGCGATGATCAACATCCGTTCCTGCGATTCGCTCAGCAGAATTTCGTACGGCGTCATTCCCGGCTCGCGCTTCGGAACTTTCGCGAGATCGATTTCCACGCCGCTGCCACCGCGACTCGCCGTTTCGCAGGTCGAGCAGGTCAACCCCGCCGCGCCCATGTCCTGAATTCCAGCGACGGAATCGGTCGCGAGCAATTCCAAACATGCTTCCAGCAAAAGTTTTTCTTTGAAAGGATCGCCGACCTGCACCGCCGGCCGGTCTTCGCGCGATTCATCCGTCAATGCACGCGAGGCAAATGACGCACCGGCCAAACCATCACGCCCCGTCTCCGCACCTACGTAAAACACGGGGTTGCCGACTCCGCGGGCCGCGCCGCGAGCCAACTGTTTGTGTCGCAAAACGCCGAGGCAAAAAACGTTCACCAACGGATTCCCTTCAAAGCTTTCGTCGAAATAAATTTCGCCGCCGATAGTCGGGACGCCGATGCAGTTGCCATAGTGCGCAATTCCCGACACAACGCCGGTAAAGAGCCGGCGATTGGTAGCGATCTGCACCTTCGAATTCAATTGGTAGGGCGACGCTCCGGGGAGCCGTGATTCATTTGTCGGCTCGACAGAGTCTCGCCCTACGGAATGCGTTATGGGTCCGAAGCGCAGCGAGTTCAGGCAAAATTCCGGGCGCGCGCCCATCGTGAAAATATCGCGAATGATTCCGCCAACTCCGGTGGCCGCGCCTTGGAACGGCTCGATCGCGCTCGGATGATTGTGTGATTCGATCTTAAACGCGACCGCCCAACCATCGCCGATATCAACCACGCCAGCATTTTCTTCGCCTGCTTTAACCAGAATGTTTGGGCCGGTAGTGGGGAATTTCTTTAATTCGCGGCGCGAGTT
>QHRJ01000115.1 GCA_003220075.1 Verrucomicrobiota bacterium | reverse complement strand
TCTTCTCAAGTAGCGCACGCGGCATCCCGACGCCGGTGTCGCTCACACGTAGGGTCGTATACGACCCAGCCTTTGCGCCTGGCATCATTGCAGCGTAATTGTCGTCTACCTCCAGATTTTGTGCTGCCAAAACCAGCGAGCCGCCATTCGCCATAGCGTCCCGTGCGTTCGTGGAAAGATTCAGCAAAACCTGATGCAGCTGAGTGGGATCGCCGCTGATCGACCAAGGATGCTCTGGGTATTGGCCTGTGACTTCGATCGATTTGGGAAATGTCTTCCTCGCGATCTCGGCCATTTCGTCAATGAGGTGTCGTGGGTTAATTAGCACCCGCTCACCTTCCACGCCGCGCGCGAAAGTAAGCACTTGCTTAACAATGCTTGAGCCACGTCGTGCGCTCTCCTCGATCAGCGAAATCATGGCAGCGGCATGTTCGCCCGTCGGATTGCCACGCAGTGATTCCGCGCCCATCAAAATCGGCCCCAGGACATTATTCAGATCATGGGCGACGCCACCCGCCAGTGTGCCAATGCTTTCAAGCCGCTGCGCGCGCAGCAGCCGCATTTCAAGTTTTTTTTGCTCGGTGACGTCCGTGTTGATACTCAGGACAGAACGCGGAGTTCCGTCGGGGTTGCGCACGATGGTCGATCGTCCATTGACAAGTACCTCTCGGCCATCCTTCGTGACTTGCCTGAGTTCGCCGTGAAATTCCCCGGTAGGGATAAGAGTTCTAGATGCCGCTTCGCGCTCCTTTGGATCGGCGTGGATTAATTTGCCGATTGGCTCGCCCAGCGCTTCGTTGGCGCTCCAGCCGTACAAGTGTTCCGCCCCTTTGTTCCAAAAGGTAATTTGATTATCTTCGAAATTCCGAATGATGATCGCGTCCCGTGCATGATTGATGATGTCAGCTTGCTCGAGCAGGCGTTCCTCCGCGCTCTTTCGCTCGAGGATCTCGGCCTCCAGCTTATTGTTGAGTTGATCCAACTCCCGGTTGCGCAGGGTCAGCTCGACGTTCTTCTCTTCCAGTTTGGAGATAAGACGCTCGCTGTAATGTTTAAGCACATCACGTTCATCGAATTCTGCCTTCGGAATAACGTGCTTGCTGGTCGTAGCATTATGAAGGGCGTCGAGAATCTGCACGACCGACGCGGGCTTACGAAGATATTTGTTCGCGCCTAACCTTAGCGAAAGTTCTTCGTCGCTCGGGGACGTATAGGTGGAGGTATATATAATAATGGGAAGGTCCCGGTGTTCCTTGCTCTTTCTAACCTCATAGCAAAAGCGGTAACCATCCATGTTCGGCATCAGAAGATCCGAAATTGCGGCGTCGACCTTTTGTCGCTTCAACTCCTCTAGACCTTCCACGCCATCGCTTGCTTCTAACACCGTGACGCCTTCGGCCTCTAACTGCGCCCGGAGCAACTTCCGGTTCGTGTCAATGTCGTCGAGAATCAGAACATTCACGGTCGTAATTAGAGTCCTTTCAGTTAAGAGGCGAGACGTGAGCCTCCCAGAATCTCTGCCACTTGCACTGGCAGCTGGTGGATGTCGATCGGTTTGGTGATATAACCGTCACATCCTGCGGCGAGAGCCTTTTGATCGTCGCCTTTCATGGCAAAAGCAGTCAACGCGATGATGCGGATATGTTTTGTACGCTCTTTCGCTTTGATTTTGCGCGTCAGAGTTAGCCCGTCCATCCCGGGCAGCGCGATATCCATTAGGATTAAGTCGGGCAAATTGCGGTCAACCATGATTTGGGCTTCTTCGGCGTTCACCGCTTCAAGGACCGCGTAACCGGCGTCTTCCAGCACGTCGAAAGCGAGCTTCAAATTCCTGAGGTTATCATCGACTACGAGGATGCGTTTTTTTGGCGCAGACATGAAGGGCTAGATGCTTGTTGCCAACGCCAATCCATTGGGGGCAAAAACATCGCCTTTACTCGGCTTTGCTAACGACCCTGAATAGCCCATGTTTTCGACCAATCCGAACGCAGGTTCGGTCCTACTAAGAAGATATGGAGGGCCTGAATGCAGTCGATTGCAGGGTGTCCTACTTGCTTCAAGATGGAACTTTCTGCCCGAAGACCCGCTGGGGGGCGCTGCTTTGCTCCTCACAAATCAGGCAGTAGCATCGAATGTTCCATTTGCTGCGGGAAATGCCCGCCTCGCGGTGTTGTATCTTGTCTTGCCAGCGAGGTATACTACCGCAATTAGCTTTTACTCGGGCTCTGCAACTAATCGCGGTAATTTACCCGGTTGGCAAAGCACTCAATTCATTCTACCTCAGTTAGTTAGCCAATTTCGTCATTGAGGGTAACGTGGCAGTAAATAGACTTCCCTTCCCCGGCTCGGCCTCGACCCTGATATGGCCGCCCTGCAACTCGATGATCTTCTTCGTTAGTGCCAAGCCAAGCCCAGTGCCTTCGAAACGGCGTGCTGTTCCCGAATCAAGTCGTTCGAACTCAGTAAAAAGCCGCCCCAGATCTTCCGGTTTGATCCCAATACCGGTATCCCGCACTTGCACCTCGAAATGCCGCTCGTCCAGCCGTTTCGCGCATACTTCTACGTTGCCACCTTGGTCGGTGAACTTTACGGCGTTGGACAGAAGATTATAGAGAACCTGTTTAAATTTTTGCTGATCAAGTGTGGCCATTTGCAGTCCCGCATCAATGGTCACGGTCAGACCGATTTGCTTGAGATCGGCCATAGTTTTTACTACAGCGATCGCTTCTTCCAATGCCTCGCGAATCAGAAATCGTTCCGGATGCAATTCCATCTTCCCAGCCTCCACCTTGGCCAGATCGAGCACGTCATTGATCAGCGTTAGTAGATGATGCGCACTGCTCAGAACATCGTTTAAGTATTCCTTTTGCTTGGGTTGAAGCGGGCCGGGCTTTTCACCGATCAGGAACTCAGTGAACCCGATGATGCCATTGAGCGGTGTCCGCAGCTCATGCGACATGTTGGCAAGAAAACGGTTCTTGGCCAAAATCGCTCTTTCCAACTCCGTATTCTTTTCCTGCAACCCTTGCTCGACCCGTTTCCGCTCGGTCACGTCCCGAATCGCGCTCGAGAAGAAAAGCCCGCCTTCTTCGGCCTCGCCGTTCATGACAAACGCAATTTCCTCCCCTTCGGAACGCAAACCAAAATCAGCTGGCACATTTTAGTTTCGCCGTTTCAGCTTCAAGGCACTCGGGGCAAATACCATGGCTGAATTCCGATCCGGTCTGTTGCTTGATGTAAGTTTCGAAACGCTCCCAGTAGTCTGTGGCGGTGTGTATTTTGTGACAATAGGCACAAATCGGGATCAATTGCTTGAGCTGGTGAACTTCCCTCGTAAACCAAAGAATTCGATCCGCGACACGCAGTCGCATCTGAATTGCGATGGCATCAAGCGGCTTCGTTAGGAAATCGTCAATGCCGGCTTTAGTGGCGAGGTCGTAGTTTTCCGCGCCGGTATCCAAAGCGGTGAGAAGGATGAAATAGATATAAGGTGTGTCCGGGCGCCCCCGCACTCGGTGGCAAAACTCCAAGCCGTCCATCCCTGGCATCATCCAATCGCTTACGACAACGCGCACGGGAGCGCGATCGAACGTTTCCCACGCTTCGGTCCCGCTGCGCGTCACCACCACTTCGTGACCCATACCTACCTGCAATTTGTGATCATCTGCTTTGGCCGAAACGCCATTTTTCACAGTTGCCGTTGAAGGTAGCTGAGAACTTTCCTTAAACAGCCAGGTGAGCGCCTTCACCGCCAGCTCAACCAGCAGGAACGGTTTCGCAATAAAATCATTTCCTCCGCTTAAAGTCGATTGCGCGCGACTTCCGAAATCAGAATGCGAAGTGACAAAAACGATCGGAGTGGTGCGATTCGGCTCCATCGCACGGATCTTAACGCAAAGCTCGAGGCCGGTTTGCCCCGGCATCTCGACATCGAGAAAAATGAGGTCGAAATGTTCCTCCTCGAGGAGGCGTTGCGCGGCCAGCGCATCATCCAAGCTTTTGGCATGAAGGTCAGCCCTTCCAAGCGCGGAGCAGACCATTTCGCGCGAGATAATTTCGTCGTCCACCACTAAAATCTTCGGCGACCTTGTTACTTGGTCTTGAGAATTCGCGGCGCGATCGATTAACGAAGCCATTGTCTCAATGGAGTGCGCGACCGTTCGTACAACTGATGACGTGATCTTTGCCGGCTCGGTGTACAATTCAATGAGCAACGCTTCCAAAGCTGTGCTCATCTGTGCAATCTTCTGAAAAGCAAGGACGCTGGCACCACCGGCCAGCAAACGAAGCTGACGGTGCATCTGGAGAAGTGCAGTACGACGCAAATCTTCCCGTTCCGTCCTGGTGAAATTCTGATAACTGGCGCGTAACTTCGCGAGGGTCTCGGGCCTATTAATCAAAAGCTTCGACGCTAGCTCTTCCTGATTCGTCTCCAGCTCTTCAATCGCGCCGCTAACGCTGACCCTGGAAGTCGCGCTCACTCCGAGCTCACGCATCAGTTCAATTATTTGTTCCGGTGTGTTGTTGACTTTTGCGACGAATTTCGTTGCCCCCGCTTCCACAGCGGCACGCGTCAAGTTGCTGAGATAAGGATTTGAAAAAGCGATGATTGGTAAGGACGGCATGGCGGACTCCGAACGGATATTCTTGATCAGCTCGACCACGTTTATTCCGGGCAGGCACAGGTCGAGAATCACAAGGTCGACAACCTCTTTCTTGAGCGTCTGCAATGTACTGTCAAACTCGCGCGTCACCTCAACTTTGAATCCCTGCGCGCCGAGTTTTTCCTGGTAGATGTGAGTGGCGAACTGATCGTCATCCACGATCAGGATCGATTTCTTTTTAGCCGGGGTAAAAATTTTCTTCATCGTTTATGAATCGGAGATTG
>QHRJ01000193.1 GCA_003220075.1 Verrucomicrobiota bacterium | reverse complement strand
AATGCGCTCGACATCTTCTTCCCAGATTTTCCGTCCAATCTGTTTCAAGCCTGTTTTGCCGATACGATCTTCAATTGTGCCCTCGGCGAGATAAGGCAGCTCGCTTAGCTCGAGCGGAAGGACAATGCCATTCCAGACCAGCGCCGAGCCAAACCCAGTCCCGAGTCCGATGAATAGCATTCGCCCGCCGCGATAACTGCCGAGCGCTTGTATAGCGGCGTCGTTGATGACGCGCACCGGTTTGCCAAAGGCTTTTTCGAAATTGAATCGCGTCCAGCCTTTGCCGAGATTTTTTGGATCGCAGAGAATGCGGCCGTTCCTGACCGGCGCGGGAAAACCGACCGAGACGACATCGTACTTCCAATCGTCTAGTTTGCCGCGGAGCATGCCATGGAGCTGCCGTGGAGTTAGGCCGGGACCGGAACTGAATTTGCGCCGTTCTTCCCGCGAGAACATGGCCTTGACGTTGGTGCCGCCGATATCGACGACAAGAACCTTTTTCATGCGCGCTTGCGCTGGTCACGCTTCGCCTTAATCGGTATCAGCGTCACGCCACTCTCGGCCTGCAATTCCGCGGCCGCCTTGCGGGCCTGGCGCGAACGTTCCCGAAAATGCAATTGTGCCTGTGATCGGGCCGCGCCCTCGGCTGGACGCAGCCGCACGTAGCTACCATCCGGCCGCAACTCGCGCGCTTTTACCTGGTCATTGAGGAGACTCGGCAAAATATCGTTCACCATTTCTTCGCGCAATGCGGGCGCATCGATGGGAAAAGCAATTTCGACCCGGCGATAGAAATTACGCGGCATCCAGTCCGCGCTGGAGAGATAAATGTCGGCCCGGCCGGCGTTTTCAAAATAATAAACGCGGCTGTGTTCGAGAAAACGCCCGACGATGCTGATGACACGAATGTTTTCACTGAGACCGGGCACTCTCGGTCGCAGACAACAAATCCCGCGGACAATGAGATCGATTTTTACGCCTGCGCACGATGCTTCATAAAGTTTCTCGATAATATCGTCGTCAACGAGAGAATTTAGTTTGGCAATAATGCATGCCGGTTTCCCGGCGCGGGCGTGGTCGCGTTCGCGTTCGATGAGCTTGATCAGTCGTTCGCTGAGGTCAAACGGCGCGACCATTAATTTTTTCAGGCCGGGATAACCGGCAAGACCGGTGAGGGTATTGAAAGCGATGGCGACCTCCTCGGTTAATTCCTGGGCAGAAGTGAGCAAGCTGAAATCAGTGTAAATGCGCGCGGTGCGATGATGATAATTGCCGGTGCCAAGATGGACGTATTGCCGGAGGCGATCGGCATCGCGCCTTACCACCAGCAACGCTTTGCAGTGCGTTTTCAATCCTACTACGCCATAGACGACGTGTGCGCCCGCCTCCTCCAGCTGGCGGGCCCAGCGAATATTGGCGGCTTCATCGAAGCGCGCGCGCAATTCGACCAGGGCCGTGACCTGCTTGCCATTGTTGGCGGCCTCGATCAACGCCTCGACTATGGGCGAATCGCCGCTTGTGCGATAGAGCGTAATCTTGATTGCAAGCACCTGCGGATCGGTCGCTGCACTCTCGATAAACCGGACGACGGGATCGAAAGTTTCGTAGGGATGATGCAGCAAAATATCCTGTTTGCGCATCACCTCGAAAATGTCGGTCTGCGGCGGCAGCGCCGGATCGGTTGAGGGCTGGAAAGGCCGGTCTTTTAATTTTGCGAAGGCGTCATTCGTCACCAGCGGCATGAGATGCGTCATCGAGAGCGGGCCATCGAGCTTGTAGAGGTCGGCCTCCTGCAAATCGAAAAAGGCGAGGAGCAAATCGCGGAAATCAGGGGGGCAATCCGCTTCCACTTCGAGCCGGACGGCATTGCCGCGACTCGAGCGCCGCAATTCCTGTTCGATTGTGCGCAACAAGTTTTCCGCCTCTTCCTCGTCGATGTAGAGATCACTGTTACGGGTGACGCGGAAAGCGTGCACGCCATCGAGGATGAGGCCGGGAAAAAGTTCGGCGATGTAATGTTTGATGAGCGAGGCGAGGTAAATGTAATCCCAGGGCTCATCATCGCCTTTGACACGCGGCATCAAAATTAACCGCGGTACCACCCGCGGAACCTGCACAATGGCAAGGAGGGATTCGCCACCCTGATGTGCTCGTGCCCGCACCAGCAAATTGTGGCTTTTGTTCAAAAGCTGCGGGAAAGGATGGCTGGCATCGACCGCCAGGGGCGTCAGCATTGGAAAAACTTCCTCTTGAAAATAGCGTTTGGCCCAGGCAGCGCGTTTTCCGGTTAGATGGGCGACGTCATGAAGGCGAATGCCGTTCTTGGCCAGTGCCGACATCAGTTCCTTGTTCCAGAACTCGTATTGGGTGGCGACCAGTTCGTGCACCAGTCGTTGAATGGCATTAAATGTTTCCGTCGGCGACATGCCGTCAGGTCCGATGTCGCTGGTCTCGCTTTGGATCTGTTGTTTGATGCCGGCGACGCGAATCTCGAAAAACTCATCGAGATTGTTGCTAAAGATGGTCATGAATTTGACCCGCTCGATCAGCGGTTGGGTCGGGTCCTGCGCTTCCTCCAGAACGCGCCGGTTAAATTCCAGCCAGCTCAGCTCGCGATTAATGAAATTGGCCGGGTCAGAAAAATCGCGTTCCGGCTGGATCGCATCCGGCAGGAGCGCCAGCTCGTCCGTCGTCACTGCGGCAGCAGAAGTTTGCATTTGATTTCAGCGTCTTCCCCCAAGATTTACCTAATCAGCGCTGAACATTTGCGCAAGCGGCGCGAGTTACGCTGGGGCTGCGACCTGCTGATGCCGGATGTCTTCGGCCGCAACGGCGTAAACGGCGTCCTCGGCAATGTTGGTAGCATGATCGCCCACCCGTTCGAGATGGCGTGCGACAAACATCAAATTGATGTATCCGCGCAATTGTTCCGGATCGCGTGCCATCCGATCGATCAATTGCCGACTGACCTGGGCGTTCATTTTATCAAGGGCGTCGTCCTGAGGGATAATGGCGCGCGCCGCTTGCGCATCTTCGCGCACGTAAGCATCCACACTGTCGCGGAACATCGCCATGGCATGCTCCTGCATCGGGGTAAGCAACAAAATTTCTGGGAGTGCCGGATGCTTATTCAGTTTGCGCGCTTTACGGGCAATGTTAGTCGCCTGGTCGGCCATGCGCTCGAGATTCGTGCTCAGTTTCATGGCCGAAACAACCCGGCGCAGATCGGAAGCGACCGGTTGAAAACGCAAAAGCAACTCGATTCCATCCTTGTCGATCTGTTTTTCCAGCTGATCGATCTCCTCGTCGTCAGCGATGGCGAGGGCGGCAAGTTTATCATCACGATCCATTAAACCTTTTAGCGCGCGGTTGAGGCTGCGTTCGGTTTGACTCGCCATCATCATTACGTTGTTGCGCAGATTTTCGAGCGCGTGCTCGAAGGTTCCAAGTGTGTGTTTGCTTTCGCTCAACATAGCCATTAACCAAATCGCCCGGTAATATAATCCTCTGTTTGAAGTTCTGATGGATTACTGAAGATTTTCGAGGTCGCGCCGAACTCAATGAGCCGGCCGAGATAAAAGAAGGCCGTGTAATTAGAGCAGCGGCCCGCCTGTTG
>QHRJ01000008.1 GCA_003220075.1 Verrucomicrobiota bacterium | reverse complement strand
ATTCCCATGCGCAGTTGAAGGCGCGGATGCTCCTTGAGCGCGCGGCTGATCTGCACCGCGCATTGTGCGGGCGCTTCCGGACTTGTGTAAAACACCAAAGCCATCCCATCGCCGGTCGCAATCTTAAGCAAGCGGTCCGCAGCTTCGGCGCATTGCAATTGTTCCGAGGCGCGAACAATCTGGCTCAGTTCCTCAACTGCCGCGTGCTGCTCGTTAATTGAAAGCTTTGAATAACCAACGATGTCGATGAAGAGGACGTGAGCGATCTCGAGCTGGATCTCTTTTTTGATCTCAGTGGACATTTCTGCGCTCTTAGCGGAAGGCCTAAACTTTTCTTTTCAACAGTGCTATATCTACGATTCTGATCCGCAAATGGCGAGTTGGTTCGGATCGTGGAAATAGCACCCAGCCATGGCACGACTGCACGAATATCAGGGTAAGGCCATTCTCGCGGCTAACGGATTCAAGATTCCGCGCGGTCGCGCCGCCTCCACCGCTGATGAGGCGGTGTCGGTGGCCAAGGAGCTCATGGACCAGAAAGGTAGCGAAGTCGTCATTAAGATTCAGGCTTGGACAACTGGACGCGCGGGAATCGGCGGCGTCGCTTTCGCGAAGAAGCCTGATGTTGCTCGTGGCCACGCCGCACGCATGCTGGAAATGAAAGTAGGACAGTTTCCCGTCGAAGCGGTGTTGGTTGAAGAAAAGATCGCGATTGACCGCGAATTTTTTCTCTCATTCGCAATTGATGACGCTACCCGCGCGCCGACGATTATTTTCGCGCCCGGCGGCGGCACCGGAATCGAAGAGCGCGCCGCATCGACGCGGCGTATTGCGTGCGATGTGACTCGCGGACCTGAGGATTCAATTGTCGCTGAGGCGACTGCGTCGTGTGGACTTTCATCGACGCACGCGACGCAACTCGCTGATTCGATTCGAAAGTTATTTGCCGCCGCGCGCAAGGTGGAAGCGCGGTCACTTGAAATCAATCCGCTGGTCCTGACCAAAGACGGTCAGTTCGTCGCCGCTGATTGCCGTATCACGATCGATGATTACGCCGTAGCACGGCATCCGGAACTGAAAATTGAAATTGCGCGCGAATTCGATCATCCGCCCACCGCTTTGGAACGGGTGGCCTACGCGGTCGAACAAAACGATCATCGCGGCACATTTTATTTCGCGCAGTTGGCCACGGCAGCGGCGAAAGATTCCAAAGGATTGGTTGGTTTTCACGGCGCCGGCGGCGGCGGATCGATGATGTCGATGGACGCCATCGTAAACGCCGGATTTACCATCGCCAATTTCACCGATACGAGTGGCAATCCATCTGCGTCCAAGGTGTATCGCGCCAGTCGAATCATTCTGGCTCAGCCTGAGCTGGTGGGATATTTCGGTTCGGGCTCCGGTGTCGCCAGCCAGGAACAATATTGGTCTGCTTACGGATTGGCGAAGGCATTTTGGGAACTCGATCTAAACATTCCCGCCGTGATTCGTTTGGGCGGCAACACTGAAGATCGCGCAGTGGACATTTTACAACGAATGTCGCGGCTGCTTGGCGCACCGATCGAGGGTTATCGCAAGACCGACGCGCCAGCCACGATTGCCGCGCGCTTTGCCGAACTTGTCGCGACGGGCAAGGGAGCAAAATGGAAACCGCGCGCGCCGCGCGTGCCAAAGTTCATTAAGGATCCATCGGCCACAACAATTCCGGTGAAAGGCGGGCGGGTATGGATCGACAGCGCGCACTGGCCGGAAATTCGCGGTGCGGTCGAGACCCATTCTGGCGGATTGATCGTCGATCGTGCCGGGGCACCCGCCTCATCGGTCCCAGGTGAGGAGTTCGCGGCCAAAGATTCTGAATTACTCGCGTGTGACGTCGAGTGCCGGCTCGCCGGAATGGAAGGATTCTACTTGGAACTCGATATCCCTGGGTTGGATGGCCTGATCGGAGACAAAAGCGCCGTTAGAGCATGAGTGAAAGTAAGGTGAAGCGCGGGGCGAACCGGCGAAGGTTCTTCTTTGTTGTCACCGGATTGAATGCAGCAGCCCCAGCAGCAATCTCGATATTTCTCACCCTAGTTGCGCACGCTTGGTCACAGCCTGTGCAAGGTTCGTTGGAGGTGCGTTGGGACGAAGGTGCTGCCAATTGTGGCGCAACTTCGCACGAGCCTCTTCAAGTTCACGTATACGATCCGCAAACGTTTATCCTCCGCCAGAGTCTGTGCGCGAGTTTCGAAGGAAATTTCCTCTACCTGCTCGTCGGGTCGGATAAAGCGCTTCTGATCGACACCGGCGCGGTCGCGGATTCCACACAGATGCCGCTCGCCAAAAAGGTATTGGAACTGCTGCCCGACAAGGACAAAGGAAAGATCTCGCTGCTCGTCGTGCATACGCACGGCCATCTCGATCATCGCGCGGGCGATTCACAATTCGCTTCTTTTGCCTCGGTTAAGGTTGTGCCCGCGGACTTGGAGACGGTTCGAGCGTTTTTTGGCTTTGCCAACTGGCCGGATGGAATCGCCCAGGTAGAACTCGGCGACCGCACCATCGATGTGATCCCGACGCCGGGACACCACCCGGCGCACGTGGCATTTTACGATCGTCGAACGGGTATTCTTTTTTCCGGGGATTTTTTGATGCCTGCGCGCCTAACGATGGAAGATTCCGCAGCGTACCACGCCAGCGCGGTACGTGTTGTTGATTTCGTTCAGGCGCACCCGCTCACGCACATCCTCGGCGGGCACATTGAGCTCGATACCGCCGGGCACGCGTACGGGATGGGTTCTCATTATCATCCGAACGAACGTCGACTTGAGTTATCGAAAGAAGACTTGTTGGCGTTGCCTGCAGCGCTCGAGGGCTTTAACGGTTTCTACGCGCGATATCCGAGCTTTATCCTTTCGAATCCAAGGCACAATTTGGCGGCGGTTGCGATATCTGCGGTCGCGCTATTAATCTTCATCGTTTGGGCCGTGCGTCGATTGCTTCGGCGGCACCGACGCTCCACAGCATAAGTGCGAGTTCCGGCGAGAGTCCCTACCCTGGCATCGCGCAACGAGGCGTTCTATCCCGGCAGACACAACACTGCTTTTGAAGTCCACGAGAAAAGAAACGGCTGGTCACCATTGAGTTCCTCGGTTTTGTGGGAGCCTGGGCTCTTAAGCGAGACACCGACTATGCGATGTACTTGTGACCCCATTGGCTTTTTGCGACGATGACCCCAACAGTGCGCTAAATGGCGATTTTAATCGACGAGACCAAGCGCGTTCTGGTCCAAGGCATCACGGGTCGCGAAGGGCGGGCGCGCACGAAGCTGATGCGCGAATACGGGACGAATGTTGTCGCAGGCGTAACACCCGGCAAAGCTGGGCAGACAGTATTGGGTGTGCCTGTCTTCAACACGCCGCAAGAGGCCGTGAAAGCTCTGGGCGGAATCGACATCTCGGTGCTTTTTGTGCCCGCGGCGGGCGTGAAGGAAGCGGCGATTTCCGCGATTGATGCGGGCATCAAGCTTACGGTGCTGGTGCCGGATCGCGTGCCGGTGTGGGACGCAATGGAAATTGCGGCGGCGGCCAAAGCCAATGGCGCAACGTTTCTCGGGCCGAACACACTCGGTGTGTTGAGTCCAGGAAAGGGCGTCGTTGGGATGATCGGTGGTCGCGCAGAAAGTGCGCGGCAATGGTTCAAGCCCGGCATTCCGAAAGGCGTTGGAGTAATCAGTCGCTCCGGTGGCATGGCTTCGAGCACCGGTTACTATTTAGGTCAGGCTGGTGTGCGCCTCTCAACGATCGCGCACATTGGCGGCGATGCAGTCCTCGGCATTCGCATTCCCGATGCCGCGCTCATGTTTGAAGCTGATCCGCTCACCGAAGCAATCGTCATCTTTGGCGAAATTGGTTCGTCACAAGAGGAGGAACTGGCGCAACTGATTCGCGATCAAAAAGTGACCAAACCGGTCATCGCATACATCGGTGGCAAAGCAGCGCGCGAAGGCACGCGTTTCAGTCATGCCGGTGCGATTATTGAAGGCGGTCGAGGCACGCACGCTGGTAAAGTGAAAGCATTGCGCGAAGCCAGCGCGACGGTGGTCGATGCGTTTGGCGAACTGCCGGCTGCGGTGGTTGAAATTTTGAAACGAATGAAAGGACAGAGTTTGATGAGTGAAGCCGACAAGAATGCCGTCTGGAATACTGCGGTTACGCGCATCGAACCCAATCGAGTGGCGGTGCGCGGATACGATATCGCCGAGCTAATGGGGCGCGTCTCCTTTGGCGCGGCGGTCTATTTGATTTTGACGAGCGAGCTGCCTTCACCTGAGGTCGGGCGTTTGATGGATGCGATTTTGGTAGCATCGATCGACCATGGCGCCACGCCTCCCAGCGCCCTGGCAGCACGAACCGTCGCCTCCACCGGCGCGGCGTTGAGCGCATCCGTTGCGGCCGGGATTATGTCGATCAATCGTCATCATGGCGGCGCGATTGAAGATTGCGCGCGACAATTGAAAAAGATCGCCGATCGCGCCACGAGTGAATCCATTTCGATGGATGAAGCCGCCACGCACGTGCTCGCGAAAATGAAAGAAGCGGGCGAACGCATGCCGGGCTTTGGTCATCGTTATCACACCAAAGATCCGCGAACGGCGCGATTGTTCGAGCTCGCGCGCGAAGCGGAAGTGGACGGCGTGCATATGCAAGCAGCGCGGGCCGTTGAAAAATCTTTCTCCGATGCGAAGAAATCACTCCCCATCAATGTTGATGGTGCGATCGGAGCCATTCTTGCGGATCTCGGAATGAATCCCGCGACCTTCAACGGTATCTTCATGATAGCGCGGACGCCGGGACTGGTGGCTCATGTCATTGAAGAACAAACCCGCGAGAAACCGATGCGCCGAATCGATCCCGTCAAACACGGCTATGACGGTCCGGCTCCTCGATCTCTAACCACGAATAAACACGAATGAACACAAATTTATAAGACGATTCGTTCCCATTCTAATTTGGCGCGCTTAAAATTAAGAATAACTCCAACACGCAGGTTCGTGATCCGCAGATAGTTCAACATCAATCCACGTTCGTGATCAGTAATTCGGTCAATCACCTTGGTATCCAGGACAACAGCATCAAATGCGATCAAGTCGGGAATGAAGAGACCGACCTTGTATTCTTTGTAGAGGACATCGAACAAAGGTTGCTGGCGGAAGGGGATATTTCGCAGGCCAAATTCAACTGCCAACGCATTTTCGTATGGCTTCTCAAGCAGCCCGTGACCAAGCGCGTTAAGAACCTCGATGCCACAGCCGACAATTTGAAAAACTTCTTCTTTGGCCAACAGCTTTTCATTATTCGTGTTCATTAGTGGTTAATCATGAAAATACTTACCAAGCATCCGCTGGGTCGGGAAAAATATCGACAAGCAAAAATACGAAACGCTGAAGAGGGCTATCTTGTCAGCTCTGCGAAACAAGGAACTCACTCACACCGAATTGTTCAAGCAGCTGAACAAGAACTTAAATAAGAAATTTCCAGGGAACATCAATTGGTACGGAGAAACCGTTAAACTCGATTTGGAAGCCAGAAAAATAATAGAAAGAACGTCTTCGAAACCTCAGAAATATCGGCTGAAGAGGAAATGATATCATGACAACGACCCAACGAGCTAACTACGGCGTCAAAGAAATCGCGAAGCTTTTTCCCAGCTTGATGAAGATCAAGCAAAAGTCATTGCGCGAAAAAGTAGCGGCGGTGTGGAACGAAGCAATTACCACCGGCTGCGACGGGAAAGGCTGGACCTTCGCCGAACTGCGCGCGGTAAAGTTCACGTTGTTGGCCGGCGACATCGACATGAAGTTCGTCGAGCACCTTAATTCCTGCGCACTCCAATGCATCGCGACCGCGGATGTCTTGAAGCGTGCGTTTCGCTGCGGCATTCCCGTTCAGCGCGACCACCTTATCGCCGGTGCACTCCTGGCCGATGTAGGCAAACCGCTCGAGTTTGATAAGGATTCTTCCGGCAAAGTAATTCAGGGAAAATTTGGGCAACAGGTGCGACATCCGTTTAGCGGTGTCGCGCTCGCCTACAAGCACGGCATTCCCGGCGAAGTCATGCACATCATCGCCACCCACAGTCATGAGGGCGACAAGATGGAGCGTTCGATCGAATCGATCATTTTCCATCACGCTGACTTCGTGGATTTCGATATCGCGAAGGTGCTGGGCAAGCGCGCCGCCAGAAAATGACGCGCAGCATGCCTTGCAGGAATCAACCGCTGATGTCGCGGATGAAACGGATTGAGGTGGATCGAGCAGTCTCTTGCTCGATTTCATAAGATCGGCGCAGGGAGCCCATTTGCGACGCTGGACTCGGGAGTTGGTGGTGCATACTTTATTATAGAAAGTCTTTCGAGTGACTGATACACCGCCGGAAATTAAGCGAATGGTTCGGGAGAAATTGATGGCGCTTTCCGGGGAAGTGCGTTTCATCATGGGTGCGCAAATGTTCGATAGCGCTTGCGAAATGGTGAAGGCATCACTGCCACCGGGTTTATCGGAGACAGAGCAGCGACGGCAACTCTTCAAGCGTCTCTACCGGAAGGAAATTGAAATCGCAGATTGATATGAGCCTCACGCTGGTTGAGAAGATTGCGGCGCGACATGCGGATGGACTCGCTCCCAGTGCAATTGTGCGTGCGGGCGATTTCGTCTCGATTCGGCCGCGTCATGTCATGACGCATGACAACACCGGCGCGGTGATCCCAAAGTTCAAGCAGATCGGCGCGACGAAGATTGCGGATCCAGCACAACCGGTATTCGCCATCGATCACGACATTCAAAATGTCACGCCGAAGAATCTGGAGAAGTACGCGAAGATCGAAGCGTTCGCGCGTGAACACGGAATCGATTTTTACCCGGCAGGCACCGGCATTTCGCATCAAGTCATGGTGGAGCAAGGCTATGTTGTTCCCGGGGCGATGGTCGTGGCCAGCGATTCCCACTCCAATTTGTACGGAGCGGCGGCCGCGCTGGGCACGCCGGTGGTGCGGACCGATGCCGCGAGTATCTGGGCTACCGGAGTCACATGGTGGCAAGTTCCCAAGGTCGCAAAGGTAGTGCTCAAGGGAAATCTCTCACCCGGCGTCACGGGCAAGGACGTTATCATCGCTTTGTGCGGACTCTTCAACAAAGACGAAGTGCTCAATCACGCCGTTGAATTCACGGGCGATGGAATCGCCAACTTTCCCATGTCTGCGCGCATGACCATCGCCAACATGACGACCGAATGGGGCGCGTTGGCGGGTGCCTTTCCATTCGATGAAGTGACAATGAAGTATTTGCGCTCACGCGTCTCCGAATTCACGAATCCGAAACGACCGGGAAGGCGGGGGCCCACCAGTCGTTCCGGCTACACCAACGCCGATATCGATGCCTGGTGGAAGAATCGAAGTGAATTCAGTGCTGACCCGGACGCGGAATACGCCATCGAGCTCGAACTTGATCTTGCCACGGTAGTTCCCCACGTATCCGGTCCTAACGAGGTTAAGACGATGGTGTCGCTCACGGAAATGGAGCGAAAGCATGTGCCCATTCAGAAGGCATATTTATTATCGTGCGTGAACGCGCGTTTCGAGGATTTGCATGACGCCGCCGAAGTGGTGCGCGTCCGCGGCGGACACGTCGCCGATGGGGTGGAATTTTATTTGGCCCCGGCCAGCGCCGAGGTCCAGGCTAAGTCCGAAAGAAATGGCGATTGGCAAACTCTCCTGGGCGCTGGCGCCATTCCATTGCCGCCGGGTTGCGGAGCCTGCATCGGCCTCGGACGCGGTCTTGTGCAAAAAGGCGAGACCGCAATCAGTGCTACGAATCGTAATTTCAAGGGCCGCATGGGTGATCGCGACGCCTACGTATATTTGGGTTCGCCTGCAGTTGTGGCGGCCAGCGCGCTGGCGGGATTTATTTGCGCGCCAACAGATTTCACCGAGCGCTCCGCTGGCATGGCAATTCGGCGCACCGAAAAGAAAACGCAATCAGCAGGCTCGGTAGAGATCATTGCCGGTTTTCCGCCAAGTGTGCGCGGTCGCGTTCTCTTCGTTGATAAGGACAATTTGAACACGGACGGTATTTACGGCAGCAAACACACTTACCGCGACGATATGACTCCGGAAGAAATGGCGGCGGTAACATTTGAAAATTACGATCCGAACTTCAACACTCTCTACCGCCGCGGCGATATTGTGGTCGGCGGCTTAAACTTTGGCAGTGGCTCCAGTCGAGAGCAGGCGGCCACGGCATTGAAGTTCAAAGGCATTCCGTGCGTGATCGCCGGCAGCTTTTCCGAAACCTACAAGCGCAACGCGTTCAACAACGGTTTCGTGGTGTTTGAATGTCCCGAGCTCGTGACGCACTTGCGCGCCACGCTCAAGGACCGCACGCCGACCACAGTCGCGTCGGAAATTACGATTGATTACGGTAGATCCATCCTGACCATTGATGGAAAATCATTCGCCTTTCCGCCGCTCAGTCCTGCCGCTCAGGAATTGATCGTGGTCGGTGGCGCCGAAAATCTGGTGGCTTCTCGACTTTGCGCGAAGCCGAAAACAACCGCGTAAATTCGAACGTTTTCGCGCCCACGGCTTCGTTCTGATCTGGGGAGCACAGGCCGCTGGCTTGTTGGCGACGGCTGCCAGCCGTCGCGGACTTTGCGTGGCTGGCTGGGATCCCACGATTGGATATCGGTCGACAGAAGTCGGTCACAATTTGTGACCTCCTAAACGCAGAATCATTCGGCGAGTCGCCGACTACAGCGCGCCAGCGGCGTGCGCTCCCCAGAATGGAGGTTGTGACGGTCATGGACCACCACTACAGCCGCTGAGGCTTGCGGGCTACGCTGCTCGCCGATAAGGTCGGAACTCAAAATGTCTAAATACAAAATCGCGTGGATGCCCGGCGACGGAGTTGGTCACGATGTGATGGAGGCGGCACGCATCGTGTTGGATCGGTTGAAACTCGATGCCGAGTACGTGCCGTGCGATATCGGCTGGGAATTTTGGTGTAAAGAAGGGAACGCGCTGCCGGATCGCACAGTGAAGGCTTTGAAGGAAACGACCTGCGGTCTGTTCGGCGCGATCACCAGTAAACCGCAAAGCGAAGCAAAAGAAGAATTGGTTCCCGAACTAAAGGACAAGGGCCTGGTCTATTTCTCGCCGATCGTGGGCCTACGCCAAATGTTCCATCTGCATACCAACATGCGGCCTTGTAAAAGTTATTCGGGCAACCCGTTGAATTATCGCGGAAATAAGATCACCAATCCCAGCGGAGAAGACGTCTCGATCGATCAAGTTGTCTTCCGCGAAAATACCGAAGGCATGTACGGCGGGGTCGAATTCTTTCCGCTACCTGAGCCCGTTTACACTGCACTCTGCGCCAATCCGAAGATGAAAAAGTGGAAAGACAAGGCTGGATTGGAAAACATCGCGCTCTCCACCCGGATCATGAGCAAGCAAGGTTGCACCAACATTTGCAAACAAGCCTTTGAGTTCGCCAAGAAAACCGGACGCAAACGGGTCACACTGATCGAAAAACCGAATGTGCTGCGCGAAACCGGCGGCTTGATGATGCGTTGCTTCAAAGAAGTGGCAAAAAATTATCCGGACATTCGCGCCGATGACGCGAACATCGATGCGATTTGCATGTGGATGTTCAAGAATCCGCAGGATTATTCCGTGTTGGTAGCGGAAAATATGTTCGGTGACATCGTCAGCGACTTATGCGCTGGATTGGTCGGCGGACTTGGGTTTGCCCCCAGTGCCAATCTCGGCGATAGCTACGCCGTTTTCGAGCCAACGCACGGATCGGCGCCCAAATATGCGGGGCAATACAAGGTCAATCCCATTGCGATGCTTTTGACGGCCAAGTTGATGCTCGACTGGCTCAAGGAAACCAAAATGGCTACCCGTCTGGAATCGGCCATTGCGCACGTCATTGCCGAAGGCAAGGTGCGTACCTACGACATGGGCGGCAAAGATTCTACTCTCGACGTGGCCGAAGCCATCGCGGAGTACGCCAGCATATAATCCCGTTCAAAGGGGAAAATAGGGTAGTTACCTTGCGTCCGGCTAATATTTAGTCGGCGAACTGGCCAAAAGACCGATCTAATAAATCGGGAGCCTCGTTGACACCGGAGAGCAAGATTCGTACGCTTTAATTGGCATTACCCGGATTAATTCACCGTGCACGCTAACGACGATTATGTCTTGAAAGTGCTCGAAGAGATCGGGCTGGTTTCGCGCAAGCAAATCGCTCAGGCACGCGCGAAACTTAATGGCGCTCCCGGCATCGTGGATGTGTTGGTCCGTGATGGGGTTGTTTCGGCCGATGACATTTCGCGCTCCCTCGCGGCCCAGGCACAGATGCACTGGATCGATCTCTCAGCGGTCGTCATTCCACCCGAAATCATTTCGCAAATCAGCGCGGCAGACGCGCGTCGGTTCAAAGTCATTCCCGTGACCTTTGGCGAAAGTGGCCTGGTCCTCGCTATCAGCGATCCGCTCGACGTCGATACCATCGACAGCCTCAATTTTCTTCTCCAGCGCGACCTCGAGCTGGTTTGTACGTCGCCGGAGAAAATTCGCCAGGCCCTGATCAAATACTACGGCACGGCCGAGGAAGCGGCTGACGTCCTGCAGCATAAGATTGGTGATGAAGTCGATCTCGGCCTCGAGATCGGCGATGGCACCGAGGCCGTCGCCATCGATGAAGCGGACGCGCCGATAATCCGGCTGGTCTCGATGTTGATCATCGAGGCGCACAAGCTCGGTGCGAGTGATATTCATCTCGAGCCGCTCGATAAAAAATTCCGCGTTCGTTTTCGCATCGACGGTGTCCTCCAGGAAATGCAGGCGCCGCCGAAACGTTTGCAATCCGCCATCATCAGCCGGCTGAAAATCATGACCGGCTCAATGAGCATCGCGGAAAAGCGTTTGCCGCAGGACGGACGCATTCAAGTGAAGATCAAGAAGAAACCGATTGATCTGCGTGTCTCCACGGTGCCGACAAATCATGGCGAAAGCATCGTCATGCGTGTTCTCGACAAATCGAGTTTGCTCCTCGGCCTGCCCGAGCTCGGTTTCCTCAGCGACGATCAAGAAAAATTCGAACAGTTGTTGCGTTCGCCCGACGGAATCCTACTCGTGA
Organism: Verrucomicrobiota bacterium; assembly: GCA_003220075.1. Lineage (GTDB taxonomy): Bacteria > Verrucomicrobiota > Verrucomicrobiia > Chthoniobacterales > UBA10450 > AV69. The sequence goes on along the minus strand of QHRJ01000008.1, from coordinate 3,367 downwards.
CCGGTCCGACGGGGTCGGGGAAAACCAGCACCCTCTACGCCTGCCTCAATTACATCAACAAGCCGGACCGCAAGATCATCACGGTGGAAGAACCGGTTGAATATCAGATGACCGGGATCAATCAAGTGCAGGTGAACAACGATGTCGGAATGACCTTCCCAATCGCGTTGCGCTCCATTTTGCGTCAGGCCCCGAACATCATCATGATCGGCGAGATTCGTGATTTGGAGACCGCATCGATCGCGACCAATGCGAGCCTGACTGGCCATCTCGTCTTCAGTACCCTGCACACGAACGATGCGCCCTCAGCCATTCCCCGCCTGGTTGATATTGGAATGCAACCATTTCTGGTCGCATCGTCCGTACGCGCGATCATGGCGCAGCGTCTGGTGCGACGCTTGTGCACTCATTGCAAACACCCGGACGACCTGAGTGAAACCGAAATGCGCGCGCTCCGGATCGAGCCGTCGCAGGTGAAAGAATCACAAGTAATGAAGGCGCCCGGTTGTGATCATTGCCGCCATACCGGTTACCGGGGACGAATGGGAATTTTCGAGATCTTCATCATCGACGATGAAGTCCGGCACATGATCAATAAACGGACTTCAACTTTTCTTTTGCGGCAACGCGCGCGCGCGCTAGGCATGCGCACTTTGCGTGAAGACGGTGTCCGCAAAGTTCTTTCCGGTCTGACTTCAGCCGACGAAGTAATCTCGGCAACGATTGCGGATATGAGCTGATTTGATGAATGCATTAGCTAACGAGAATTGGAGGGGCGAGCTCCTGCGAGCCCGTTGGGATCGCGGCGTTGCAGAGCGCCGCCCCCAGATTCGATTTTTGCGAGCAGGTAATCCGGCAAAATGAATAGCCAGCAAGTCCTCGATCTTTTTGTCGATCAGAACGTTTTACAAAAAACGCAGGCTGACGACGTCCTGACCGAGGCGCAACAGAATGGCAAGACCATCGTGCAGGCGATGGTCGATGGCGGATACATGGACGAAGCCGGATTTTACCGCACCGTTGCGGAAGGGATTGGCGCCGAGTTTATCGACCTGAACGATCGGGAAATTGGTCCCGAGGTTGTGAAGATCGTTCCGGCCGGCCTGGCCCGTTTACATCGCGCGCTGCCGGTCGAACTTGTCGACCGTACTTTGCGCATCGCTTTGGCCGATCCCCTGGAACCGCGCACCGCGGAAGATCTGCGCTTTGCGCTGGGTCGCGATATCGAGGTCGTGGTCGCGCCGGTCGAACAAATCGAGGACCGGATCAAGATTTTCTACGGCAGCGACACCTCCAGCATGGAGGAAGTGCTAAAGCAGCTCGGCGAAGTCGGCGAGCTGATGCAACTTCGCGACGGCGATGGCGCGACCGGAGCGGAAGCAGAAGCCCATGCCACCCCGATCATTCGCTTCGTCGATTTGATTTTGTATCAGGCGATTCAGGACCGGGCCAGCGACATTCATTTCGAGCCGTTCGAAAACGAATTCAAAATCCGTTATCGTGTCGATGGCGCGCTTTACGAAATGGCCCCGCCGCCGCGACACCTAGCACCGCCGGTAATCTCGCGCGTGAAAGTGATGGCGAGCATGAACATCGCCGAGCGCCGATTGCCACAGGATGGTCGCATCCAAAAAAACATCGCCGGCCGCAGCGTGGATCTCCGCGTCTCGACTCTGCCCACGCAATTCGGCGAGAGCGTCGTTCTGCGTGTGCTCGATCGCAGTACCGTGAATCTCGACCTCGAGATGCTCGGTATGCCCAAGTATGTCGGCGATTACATTCTAGAGGTCATCGAACGGCCCAACGGAATTTTTATTGTCACCGGTCCGACTGGTTCTGGGAAAACGACGACGCTCTATTCTTGTTTGCGCAAGATCAACACGCTCGATTCAAAGTTGCTCACCGCCGAGGAGCCGGTGGAGTACGATCTGGAAGGTATCATGCAGGTGCCGGTGAATGAGAATATCGGGCTGACCTTCGCGCGCGTGTTGCGAGCATTTTTGCGACAGGACCCGGATCGAATCATGGTCGGCGAAACCCGCGATTTGGAGACGGCACAGATTGCGGTTCAGGCCTCGCTCACCGGCCACCTCGTTTTCACGACGCTGCATACGAATGATGCGCCGGGAGCGATCACGCGTTTGATCGACATGGGGGTCGAGCCATTCCTGATTTCCTCAACCCTCGAAGCGGTCCTCGGGCAGCGATTGCTGCGTAGCATTTGTCCAAATTGCCGGACGAGTTATGAGCCGAACGTAAACACACTGGATCAACTTGGATTGAGTCGGCGTGATTTGGGTGAAAGGAAATTTTATTACGGCAAAGGTTGCGACGCGTGTAATCAGACCGGTTACAAGGGCCGCAAAGGCATTTACGAATTGATGCGAATCAGTGATCCGTTGCGTGAGTTAATCAATGAACGCGCGCCGACGGTGACACTGAAACAAAAGGCGATCGAGCTCGGAATGATCACGCTGCGCCAGGATGGACTACGCAGCGTTTTCGATGGCGACACTACGGTAGAGGAAGTGCTCAAATACACCTGAGAAATTTAGCGAGTTAACGAGTTAGCGATTTGGCGATTTGAATCGACTTGCTTGCGGATTTTTGTTCTAATCGCTCAGTCGCTAAATCGCTAATTCACTAAATACGCGTCATGCCCCGCTTCCAATACGTCGCACTCGATGCCCGTGGCCAGGAATCTACCGGCTCAGTCGAGGCTAATTCTGCCAATGAGGCCATCGGCCATTTGCGGCAGGCGGGGTATTTCCCGACCGGCGTTTATGAAGAAGGGAAAGCGCCAGCGGCCCGCAATGGAAAAGTAAAACGACCGCGCACTGGTCGCATCGCCGCTCCAGCCGTCGCGACCCCGAAGCGCAAGACCGGCATCACTCTTTTCCAGCGGCAAAAGGTGAAATCGAGAGTCCTGATGATTTTCACACGGCAACTTGCGACCCTGATCGATTCCGGTCTCCCGCTGTTGCGCTCGCTCAACGTCCTGGCAAGACAAGAACGCGATCCTGTTCTCAAACGCGCTACCGAAGCGCTGACCGATGCGGTACAGAGCGGTAACACCTTTTCTGATTCGCTCGCGCAGCATCCAAAAATTTTTAATGAACTTTACATCAGCATGGTGAAAGCGGGCGAGCTCGGCGGTGTCCTCGAAGTCGTGCTGGGACGATTGGCCGAGTTCCAGGAAAAGGCGCAAAAGATCAAAGGCAAAGTCCTTTCCGCGATGATTTACCCGGCGATCGTCATGACCATGGCGGTCACAATCATGGGCTTTCTCCTCGTCTTTATCGTGCCCAGATTCGAGGCAATTTTCAAAGACATGCTGGGTGACAAACCGCTGCCTGGGATCACGATC
>QHRJ01000192.1 GCA_003220075.1 Verrucomicrobiota bacterium | reverse complement strand
CCGGACGCACCGGTCAAATTTCGAAAAGAAGAGAACGAGTGGGTGACGGTGGAGTGTGATCGATCCAAGTTTCGCTTGCCGGGAATCTCGAAAGAAACGTTTCCGGAACTGCCCGGATTCAAATCCACGCCGCTTAAGTTGCCGGCTTCGCTGTTGAAGCTTTTGATCGATCGAACTATTTTCGCGATTACACAGGAGGAAGGTAGATACACACTGTCCGGCGCCAAGTTCGAACTTGATAGTAAGGGCGTAAAAATGGTGACCACCGATGGACACCGTTTGGCTTATGTGGCAACCAAAGATGGATTATCCGACGGCGGCAGCGGTGAACTTGATGTCCTTATTCCCAGAAAAACCCTGGCTGAATTGACAAAGTTAACTGCTGACTTCGAAGGGGATATCAATTTGGGCGCCGACGAGAATCATGTTTATTTTCAGTTGGGCTCGCGCTTGTTAATCTCCCGCATGCTCTCAGGCCAATTTCCTAATTATGAGATGGTGATGCCCAAGAACAACGACCGATCAGCGATATTCGATACGACTGCTCTTAGCCAGGCTGTTCGCCGGGTCGCTTTAATGGCTGATGATCGCTCGCATGCGATTCGCTTTCATCTCAGCAAAGAACAACTACTGATCAGTTCACAAAACGCGGAAGAGGGCGAAGCGCGCGAAACTCTGGAAACAGATTTTTCAGGCGAAGATACAGATATCGGTTTCAATGCCCAGTACCTTCAGGATTTCCTCAACGTGGTTGGCGCTGAGAAGGTGGCATTCGAATTCAAGGATGGAAATTCACAGGCGCAGTTAAGACCGGTGTCAGATGACAATCACGAGTACAAATACATTGTTATGCCGATGAGGCTTTAAGTCTTTCGACAACGATATGAATAACCAAACGAGCGTCGCTGCTGACGCTCGTTACTTTTGGCCACGCGACGCTGAATTGAAAAAGAATCTGTGTGATAAAATCATTTAGGTGTTCCTGCAATCAATTGCCGTCAATGGCTTCCGCAACCTCACTGGCCGTATCAATTGCACAAAAGGAATTAATATTCTTTACGGCGATAACGGCCAGGGAAAGACCAATTGGCTTGAATCGATCCAAATCCTCGCGAACGCAAGGTCCTTTCGCACCCGGCATCTTCACGAAACGGTAGCCTTTGGGGAATCAATTGCATCGATTCAGGGGATCGTGCATCGCGGAGACGCGATTGACCGGGAACTGCGCGTCGCTATTCAATACAACACGAGGCAAACTTTTATCAACGGTAAGCGTGAGGTCTTAGCGCGTTATCTCGCGCAACTGCACGCGGTCTCGTTTACTGCCGACGAACTGGAAGTCGTTCGCGGCGGCCCGGAAGCGCGGCGCAACTTTCTCGATCGGGGAGTCGTCGGCCTTCATCCCGCGCACGCGCAAACCCTCAGTGACTACAGCAAAGTTATCAAGCAGAAGAAGCGACTATTGGATCAGGCGGCCGATGGTCAGATTCGCCTGGATCAACTGCGTGAATTTATTGAACCGTGGAACGCACAATTGATTTCATTGAGCGAGCAGGTTCATCGCGCGCGCGTTGAATATGTTGACTTGCTACAAGAAGCACTCGAGCACACGTTGTTCGGTGATGCGCTCTCGATCCGCTATGTTTCATCGCTGGAAACAAAGGGTGATTTATCAAAATATGAAGAACTGATCGCTGATCGTTTGCGCCTTCGGCTCGAAGCCGAGCTGTACGCCGGCGCCTGTTTGATCGGACCACATCGCGACGATTTTGAGATCCGTTTTCGCGGTCAAAATTTACGCAGTTTTGGGAGCGCCGGCCAACAGCGTAGCGCATTGATAACACTTGATTTAGCGGCGATTTCAGTGTATCATTCCAAGCATCAGAATTATCCGATTTTCCTCATTGATGACGTGGACGCAGAACTCGACGGAAGCCGCATTGAACGCCTGCTGGAATACCTCGACGGACGCACTCAAACGTTCGTTACCACTTCAAAGCGAAGCTACTTTGAGCGGTTCAATCAGAGGGCGAATTTCTATGAGGTACGAGACGGAAGAGCGATCGAGAAAACGTTGTTCACCGCAATAATGAAGACCGGGAATGTTGTTTGATTATGAATGATACGAAAGACGAGTCGCATAAAGGCGACGGTCCGAATGATACGGACACGAATCAGATCAGCGAGAACAAAGACAAGGTAATAAAAGAATTGGCAACCCCTACATCGAAATTGAAGAACAAAAAGGACATATACGATTCTTCATCAATAGCCGTGCTGGAAGGGCGCGACGCCGTGCGCAAACGGCCGGCAATGTACATAGGATCCACGGGCGAGATTGGCCTGCACCACCTGGTTTACGAAGTCGTGGACAACTCGATTGACGAGGCTCTGGCCGGCTACTGCGACACGGTCGAAGTCACGATCCACCTCGACAACTCGATTACCGTCATCGATAACGGGCGCGGCATTCCCGTCGACATGATGAAGAAAGAAAAGCGTTCAGCCGCGGAAGTCGTGATGACCAAGCTCCATGCCGGCGGTAAGTTCGATACGAACGCGTACAAAGTTTCCGGCGGTCTTCACGGCGTGGGTGTGTCGTGCGTTAACTTTCTTTCCGAAGAATTGCACCTGGAGATTTGGCGCGACGGACTGACTTACGAACAGGAATATGAACGGGGAATTCCCGTCGTTGCGCTGAAGCAAACCGGCAAGACTCGGAAGCGTGGAACGAAGATCACGTTCAAGCCCGACACAGAGATTTTCGACACCACCGAATTCAGCTTCGACAAATTATCTGAACGGCTGCGCGAAAAGGCTTTTCTCAATAAAGGTATTCGCATCTCGATCAAAGACGAACGCGAAGAGCCGGAAAAGTCACACGAATTCTACTATCGTGGCGGCATCGCCGAATTCGTCAAGCACCTTAACAAGAACAAGAGTGTGCTGCATGATAAGCCGATCTATTTCGAGAAGGTAGCCGACGCACTCTCGATCGAAGTCGCGATCCAATACAACGACGGCTATGACGAAAAGGTCTATTCCTTTGCCAACAACATCAACACTGTCGATGGCGGCACGCACCTTTCCGGATTTCGCTCCGCATTCACGCGCACGATCAATGCTTACGCGCAATCATCGGGCCTCTCAAAGAACTTCAAAGGTTCGCTTACCGGCGATGATGTGCGCGAAGGTCTGGTCGCGGTGATCTCAGTCAAGCTTCCGCAACCGCAGTTCGAAGGCCAGACCAAAGGCAAGCTCAATTCAGACGTCAAAGGCGCGGTTGAATCATTTCTCAACGAACGCCTCACCGACTATCTCGAGCAGAATCCGACTGTGGCCCGTCGTATTGTCGGCAAGTCCCTGGACGCTGCCCGCGCGCGCGA
>QHRJ01000007.1 GCA_003220075.1 Verrucomicrobiota bacterium | reverse complement strand
TGACGAACGAGCAGTTCGAGAAATTTGTTCGAGCGACCGGTTACATCACGATCGCGGAGCACGCCCCGACAAAAGAGGAATTTCCGACGGCGCCTTCGGAAAACCTCGTCGCCGGTTCCGTCGTTTTCTCACCGCCGGATCACGAAGTTCCACTAAACGATCATCTTCAATGGTGGAGCTACGTGAAAGGCGCGAACTGGCGGCATCCGCTCGGACCTGGCAGCGACATCAAAGACAAGAAGAAGTATCCGGTCGTGCAGATCGCCTATCCCGACGCGGAAGCGTATGCAAAATGGGCGGGCAAACGTTTGCCGACTGAAGCCGAATTTGAATTCGCAGCCCGCGGCGGTCTTTCCGGAAAGACTTACGTTTGGGGAGACGAATTTCGTCCTAACGGGAAATGGATGGCGAACACGTGGCAGGGAAACTTTCCCGTCAAAGACGCTGGTAAAGATGGTTTTGCCGGAATCGCGCCGGTGAAAAGTTTTCCCCCGAATGGATACGGCCTTTTCGACATGGCCGGAAATGTTTGGCAATGGTGCAGCGATTGGTATCGGCCGGATTACTACGCCCGATTAGCGAAGGCCGAGTCCGTCGCGATTAATCCGCAAGGCCCCGACTCTTCTTTCGATCCTTCTGAGCCTAACGAGAAGAAGCGCGTCCATCGCGGCGGCTCATTTCTTTGCAACGACCAATATTGCTCGCGCTACATCGTCGGCACGCGCGGCAAAGGGGAAGTTAACACCGGCACCAACCATCTCGGCTTTCGTTGTGTGAAGGACAAAGCACCGAAAGAAATCGTTTCCAATGCAGTTAATCCAACCAACTCAACTCATGAAAAATAAAACATCGATTATCCTCCTGGCGCTTGTGGCCGGCATTGTTCTGTCTGGGCTCGGCGGATGCGCCTCCGTCGGATCAACCAACACTGAATCGTTGCTCACAGCGGCCGGCTTTCGGGCGCGGACGCCGGAAACGCCCAGACAGAAGCAGATCTACGCCGCACTCCCGCCTTACAAAGTCCATCGCGCGACGGTAAACAACAAGGTCTTCTACGTATATAAAGATGAGAAGGCAGGCGTTGCCTACATCGGTCACGAACCTGAGTACCAACGGTATCAACAACTCGCTGTTCAGCAGCAGATAGCCCAGGAGCGTTATATGGCAGCTGAACTGGATCGCGAAGCGGCTCTGCAATGGTACGGCGGATTTGGCGTCAGGCGCATCTGGTGGTGATAGACTACGCTGGACGAAACACAAGGGAGCACTCGCGGTGGATTGACGAATGACCCGAAGGATTATTTTCCCGGCTGTAGCCATCGGTGCGGTCCTGCTCGGCTCCGGTGCGAGCTTGCAAGGACAGGGTGATCCGCTGCCCTCCTGGAACGACACCGCGCCCAAGAAAGCGATCGTCGCCTTTGTCGAAAAAGTGACAAAAGAAGGTTCGCCGGATTTTGTGCCGCCAAGCGAACGCATCGCCACCTTCGATAACGATGGAACGCTCTGGGCCGAGCAGCCGATTTATTTTCAATTCGCTTTCGCGATTGATCGAGTAAAGGCGCTCGCGCCGCAACATCCCGAATGGAAAAAGCAGCAGCCCTTCGCAGCTGTGCTTTCGGGTGACAAAGAGGCGCTGGTTGCTTCGGGACAAAAGGGCCTAATGAAGATCATGGCCGTGAGCCATAGCGGCATGAGCACCGAGGAATTTGCCAGAATCGTTGCGCAATGGTTCGCGACCGCCCGCCATCCGCGCTTCAACCGGCCTTACACGGATCTGGTTTATCAACCGATGCTGGAGCTCCTCGCCTATCTGCGCGCCAACGGCTTCAAGACCTTTATCGTCTCGGGCGGCGGCGTGGAGTTCATGCGCGTCTTCACCGACAAGAGCTACGGCATTCCGCCCGAGCAAATAGTAGGCTCCTCGGCCGTCACCAAATATCAGTTCGCCCCTGATGGAAAGCCTGAGCTTCTGCGCGAGGCGAAGGTCCTGTTCATCGATGACGGACCGGGCAAAGCGGAAGGGATCAACACGTTCATCGGCCGCCGGCCCATCTTCGCCTTTGGCAACTCCGACGGCGACCAGCAGATGCTGGAATGGACGGCTGCGGGAAACGGCCCACGTTTCATGGGGCTTGTGCATCATACCGACGCCGAACGCGAGTGGGCCTACGACCGCAAGAGCCGTATCGGCAAACTCGACAAAGCCTGGGACGAAGCCAACGCCAAAGGTTGGACAATCGTCAGTATGAAGGATGACTGGAACACTGTTTTCCCGCTCGCAAACCAATAACCGTTGCCTAACGACAAATAGAAACAACTCCTATGAAACTAAAACAAAAGCCTGATTCTACTCGCTCTGTTCGGGACGATTCTTTACTTTCCGACTGCCGCCCTCGCTCAAGCGAAGAAAGCGAACATGCTCGTTATCATGGGTGATGACATCGGTTAGTTCAATCCCAGCTGCTATAACCGTGGCACCAAGAACATTAGAAACGTGGAATGCCCCTGAGGTGGAATGTCTAAGAGATTGGGAGCGCCGTATCCCCACCTGTTCTCCTCGATTGACAGCCTGTAATAGAGAAGCAGCAATTTCTTAACGTCTTTCGGCCCTTTAAGGGTTAGGCGAACCGCGAACTCCGTTTTGACTCCAATCACTTGGTCTTGGAACTGATCGGATGGCAGCGCGTGACTAGCATCAACGTTAACATCGATGAGTTTTTTCTTTCGCTGGTATCTCTGGTCTTGAGAACCGTTGCGATCACAACAAGATCGGCTTTCTCGAACATCTGTTGAAAGGAAAGCCCACCGATGATGACACGCGCGCGTATCGAGTCGGTCACGGCGATTATTAACAGCAGAACGGCAAGTGTTTTTGTGAGGAGGTGACGACCGCTCATGCAGTGTCAGTAGCTATCGGCTCTTGAGTCGGGGTGCACTATGTTTTTTGCGCGTAAGCGCTTAACGTGCCTGCAGGAGAAACATTGACCAACACTCTGGGTCTTTATTGGTGGATGGGCGGCGCTGGAGCTTGAATGAGCTTTTGCTGGCTAGCGAAGCCGATGAACTATGTTTGATTAGCCGAAACAATCAATGCGCCCGCCTAATCTGCTCGTATTTCTGCCGGATCAGCAAAGAACCGATACGATGAACTGCTACGGAGGAAAAAAGGTTCACGCGCCGGCCCTGAACAAACTGGCTTCCGAATCGGTCATCTTCGAACGCGCCTATGTGACCCAGCCAATTTGCACGCCCTCCCGTGCGTCCTTACTTAGTGGTTTGTGGCCGCATACTACTGGTTGCATCCGAAACAGCGTTCCACTTGACGAGCGTTTCCCTACCTTCGCCGAACTACTAGAGAATAAAGAATATCACTGCGCTTACATGGGCAAGTGGCATCTGGGCGGAGATGCCGCCGCCCAACGCGGCTTCCGTGATTGGGTTTCTACCGAAGATGTAAGCGACTACAGCCGTTTTCTTATCAGCCATGGAATAGCTCCCGATCGCCCAAACAACGCGTTCTCGCGCCGTTTCATTAGCATGCTTCCCCTCGAGCTATCGAAGCCGAAATTTTTGGAAGACCATGCCTGCCAATTTATCGAGCAGCATCGTCGTGATCCATTCGTCCTTTTTGTCGCTTTTGTTGAACCGCACACACCTTACAACGGACCGTTTAATGAGGAACATTCGCTTGCTGAAGTAGATCTGGATGAAACCGCACTAACTCCTCCGACGGATGAGGTTCCTTTGAGATACCGTCTGATCCGCGAGCGACAACACGCACACGCGATCCTTGATCGCGCTCGTCTGCCGCAACTTTACTATGCTGGCATTACTCCGGAAGAATATCGCGGCATCAAACAGCGATACCTCGGCCTGGTAAGGTTGGTTGATCGAAGCATCGCCGCCATCCTTGGCTCTCTGGAGCACTTCGGCTTAATGGACGAGACGATTATCGTTCACACCAGTGACCATGGTGATTGCCTCGGCGCTCATCAGCTTTTTGGAAAGGAGTTGCTTGGGCAGACCAAACCACCTCATTGTCCAGGACAAAATCGTGTTCCACTGCTCAAAGGTCACGCGATGCCGCCACAAAGCATCTTTATGGAATGGTCGCCGAACCGGGAGAAAACGGTCAAACGAAGTTCGCTGTCAACGCGCCGGCAAGCAAAACGGGCGATGGGGGAATCGACTCGGGCGGTAGTGACGAGCGATGGCTGGAAGCTTTGCCTGAGAGATCAGGATTTGAATGAACTATACAACTTAAAGGCTGATCCAATCGAAACACATAATCTTTATTACACAGGGAAGTACGACGCTGTAATCGCGCGGGGGAGAGGCGAGATTCATCGCTGGCAGGAAGCGACCGAAGATCGTCTCAAAATTTAATCGCGCCGAGAAATTCCGATAGAATGCCCTCATCCTAACCTTCTCCCACCAGGAGAAGGAATCACCTCTCCCTCTGTGGAAGAGTATCTCTTTGGCGTGATGTAAAGGTGGGTTGGCTGCAAATGCGCTGTGTCCAGCCAGGATCGTTCGACATGGCGAGCGAATCTGGGGAGCGCACGCGCCCTCGCGTGCTCATTGCGGCGCCTCGCCGCAATGTTCAGGAGAGGGAAAAGTTCGCGATGGCGAGGGCGTCATCGCCAGCACGCGAGGCGCGTGGGCGCTCCCCGGAGAGGATGGTCCTCGAACGCGACCCGTACTATTCAGACCGTAATAACGCTAAACACAGACTTGGGAAGGTCAGGGTATCCGACTTTTGCATTCAGTGCTAGAACTCGCGCGAGGGATATGGCCTAAGAACGCACCGTCTTATTTGTTGCGACCGGGCAAACGGCTGCGCAATCTTTGCCAGTAAGTCTCTTCCGGTAATTGTCCCATCGTGATTCGCTCTCCATTTGAGTGTCGAAACCACTCCGGCAACTCAATATCGGTGCGAGCAATGCTCTCAAGACAATTTCGAGTGATCGCGCCCCGTTTGGTGCTTTCGCCGAAGACAGCGAAGTTTTGTTGCGTGACAAACAGGTGATAGTCCTCGGGCTTTTCGATGCAATTCTTTAAACCATCCAGTGCCTTGGCAGATGGCACCTGCGCGGGTAATTGAGAAAAGAGAAAACGAAGAACCTTTGCCCGGAGAAACTGATGAATCCAGATTTGATACCACGCTTTGCGCTCGAGTAGGATCTCGCCAGCCGGAGTCGCGCGCTGGTTAGGATGCAAAGCCAGTTCGGGTCGATCAAGAGTGACCCGAGTGCGACAGAAAAGGAGACCGCTTATTTCGGACGCAGTCAGTGCGTAATTAAGAAGCTCTTTGACTTTTTCTACTATCAACCGAATCGGATACTTATCGTCGGAGCACCAGTAAACCCATTCTTCATCTTCGATGGCCTCGATCAAACGCAGGACAGTGGCGGGGATTTCAGGCGGCGACTCGATATACTCTGCGCGTTCCGAGTCTGCGCCGCGAAGCTGTTGATAAGGAGTAAGCCTATCCTCTCTCTCTGCGGCTGGCTAAGCAAGGCATGATCTCACATCGTTACAAGTGCATCTTCGTGGAAGTCCCCAAAACTGGTTCGACCAGCGTGCGGCACTTGTTGGGAAAGCCGATCAAGCCACACTTGAACCTGTGTGAGATCAAGAGGTTGATGGAGAGCTACTGGGTTGTGCGCGGGGGAAGAAAAAATCGAATCTTGGAATGGCTCTATCTTACATTGCCAGCGGAGCGTCGGAAAGAATGGGGACGACGACAATTCGAAAGCTACTTTAAGTTCGGATTTGTTCGCAATCCCTGGGACCGTGTCGTCTCGCTCTATGAGCGCAATGAAGCAGTGCAAATGCGTCAGGAGATGACGTTCGATGAGTTCGTCCGTTGGATTCAATATAGTAGCAGCACGTGCATTCATTCCTCGCCTCATCATTACCAACTTGATTGGTTTGTCGACGCCAACGGCAAAATGCTCGCGGACTTCATTGGCCGATTCGAGCGCTTGCAAGAAGACTGGGCCGTGGTCGCGAAAAAGCTTGGAGTAAGCGAAGTGCTTCCTCATGCCCGCGCTAATCCCCGCTCGCGCCACTATACGGAATACTATACCTCGGAGACACAAAGTATAATTGAAGAGAAGTTCAAGGTCGACATCGAGACATTTAACTATCGGTTCGGCGATTGAGTGTTCTTCGCTCCAGGGCGTGAAGCAGAATCGGCTGCTGATCAACGTGACTGGTTCGGTCATCCCGAGCGAAGTCGAGGGATCCCGCGGAAGTCTCCTTAAAGTTTGCGCAACGGGGGCCCTCGACTTTCGCTCGGGATGACGACGAGAATTCGACACTAAGATATGGCAGCCTTCGGGCGCGCGTTGTTTGCGTCGCGCGAGTTGAGCGCGGAAGACGTCAAAAGAATCGAGTGGAAAGAGAGTGCAATGTGGAGCGATGATCCGGTATGAGCGAGAAAGACTACGTTCTCGGGACGCATGATGAGGAGTTGCTGAGACTCGGGCTGCAACACCGGGTCTGGCGTCCGGTGGTGTTGGACTGCTGGCAGAAGGCTGGCATTACCACCGGGAAGCGCGTCCTCGATCTTGGGGCCGGGCCCGGTTATGCTGCTCTCGATCTCGCCGAGATTGTCGGACCATCCGGCGAAGTCGTGGCGCTGGAGCGTTCCGACAAATTTGTTGCTGCCATGCGCGAGTCCCTTCGCCGTCGTGGGCTGAACAATGCGAAGATTTATGAGTTGGACCTGATGACCGGCGATTTGCCGAAAGGGAATTACGATTTCTCCTGGTGCCGCTGGGTCTTATCGTTTGTCAGCGATCAGGCATTGTTGATCGAGAAACTCGGCGAGGTCATGCCGAAAGGCGGAATCTCTATCTTTCATGAATACGCTCACTATGAAACCTGGCGTTTTCTTCCACCGATTGCGTCTCAGGAAAAATTTCGCAAGCACGTAGTCGCAACCTGGCGCGAGTCGGGCGGAGAACCGGATGGCGCTACCGACCTACCGGTGTTGCTCTCGCAAAACGGGTTTATTATTCGGTCGACCACGCCGCATATTTTTTGTGTGCATCCGGCTAACTACATGTGGCAATGGCCGGTGACATTCATCGAAGTATATCTTCCACGCTTGATCGAGATGGGTCGGATCGATCAAAACTTCGCTGACAAAGTGCGCGCGGATTTGGCTAGTGCAGGAAAGAACCCGAATGCGCTGATGATTACGCCGCTGGTGGTGGAATTTGTGGCGGCAAAAAATTAATCGCACGGCAGAGCATTGCATTGAGCAAAAGACCTCTGCTGCCGTTAAATTTGTTAAAGGGGTTACATCGCTAATCACGGGCTCACCATCATCGGAAAAGCGCAGTGTTGGCTGTGCTTCAGAATCAATTGAATGAAGGGCTTCTTGGGAGATGGCGTGATCTTCTATCTCTTCTGTCATCTCGGGCGGAGCGAGCGACCTCTCATGCGCTGAAGCATCAGACAAGCGAGGAGGCGACTGACTGTTGGCGAGATCCTTCGATCCGGGCCGGACTGGCGTTGTCTTGCACGGCTCAGGATGACACCGCACTATGGTTAAATATTTTTGCGAACGATTTCCCTAATCATCCGAAACCCGCCCTCGATGAACCGACTGTTGCCCCGGACCAAATTCTGCGGCGTACCGCCGTGCAAACGTGCCGAAATGAAATTGTGAATTGTTTTCAGCAGATTGAGCTTTAACACTCTTCACAAATCACGTATCACCATTCACTCGCTGCCATGACCATCGGCATTCCCAAGGAAATTAAAGAACAAGAGCAGCGCGTTGGTTTGCTCCCGTCCACCGCGCAAACACTGGTTGGCCATGGCCATACCGTTCTCGTCCAAAAAAATGCCGGCATCGGTTCCGGTTATCCAGATGAGGAATATGTCAAAGTCGGCGCGCAGATCGTCGAATCGGCGGAGGAAATTTTTCAGCGCGCGGACATGATCGTAAAAGTGAAGGAACCGTTGCTGGCGGAGTGGCCGTTGCTGCGTCGAGGACAAATTCTTTTCACTTATCTTCACTTGGCGGCGAGCAAGGCTTTGACAGAAGCGTTGCTCAACTCTGGCGTGACCGGTGTCGCTTACGAGACGATTCAAATCGGAAATCGCCTGCCGCTTTTGGAACCAATGAGCGAAATCGCGGGCCGCATGTCGGTGGTGATGGGCGCGTATTATCTGGCGAAACACAACGGCGGGACGGGGGTTTTGCTCGGCGGCGTTCCGGGGGTTTTGCCCGGACGCGTGGTGGTGCTTGGGGGCGGTACCGCCGGCGTGAATGCCGCGCGCATGGCCACCGGTCTGGGCGCCGACGTTACCATTCTCGAAGTCGATCTCGAACGGATGCGTTTTCTCGACATCACCATGGATAACGCTCACACGCTATATTCCAGCGAAGCACATCTCCACGAATTGATGGCGACGACCGATCTGCTCATCGGCGCAGTCTTGGTGCCAGGGGCGAAAGCACCGAAGCTGATTACGCGCGCGATGTTGCGAAAAATGAAACCAGGCAGCGTGGTAGTGGACATTGCGATCGATCAGGGCGGTTGCGCGGAAACGTCGCGGCCAACGACGCATCTCGACCCGGTTTATATTGAGGAAGGCGTTACCCATTATTGCGTGGCTAACATGCCGGCGGCTTATGCGCGGACCGCAACTCAGGCGCTGACGAATATTACCAGTCGCTACGTCGAGTTACTGGCCGATCGCGGATTGGAAGGTGCATGCAATAAACAGCCGGCCCTGCTTGGTGGTGTGAACACGCGCGACGGAAAACTCACCATTCAGGCGGTCGGCGAAGCACATGGTCTGGATTACATCCCCACTTTCTCGAGCGACGCACTAGGCTCGCTCGGCGGGTGAACCTTTGCCCAAGGTAAGGCCGAAAGTGCTTGTTGCGCCGAATATGGAGTGACCCACATTGGGGTTCCATCTATAACCTTATGAAGAAATACATTTGCATTCTGGCTGGTGCCGCGTCGTTGCTCGCGGCTTGCGAACAAAAGACCGAGACAGTAAATCCGCCGGGTGGGGAAAAGAAGGAAACTAACACGACAGTGGTGAATCCTTCGCCGGCGACGACAAACAAGACGGAGACGAACACGACAATTAATACGACGTCTTCACCGGCCGCTTCGGCCACGCCGTAATCAACGAAGCTGTTTTTGCGAGGTTTTCCCTGAGTGAATTCGGGGAAGACTTTTGCTGTACGGATAAAACCGCCATCCCGAGCGGAGTCGAGGGATCCGTTGCAGAGGCTTAAAGTTAGCTTTCTCGCGATCCCTCGACTTCCGCTCGGGATGACTAGAGTTCGCAAATGCAAAAACGTCTTCGTTTTTCGAAGTCGCGCCGACTTACTCTGGATTTGGAATTCCAACGCGTTCGGACGGAGGGGTCCTCCGTCCGTGGAGAAACGCTTACGCTGGGCGTTTTGAAAAATGCCGAACCAAACGCGGCCGCGCGTGCTGGTTTCATTACTTCCCGGCGCGTAGGGAGCGCGGTTGTCCGCAATCGCACCCGCCGGCGTTTGCGTGAGATTTTTCGCAAACATCAACACAAAATCAGCGGCGGCGTTTGGATCGTGACGATCGCGACGGTAGGAGCGGCGCGCGTGACATTCCCTGCGCTGGAGGATGAGTGGTTGCGCCTGGCAGAGCGCGCTTCTATTCTTGCCCTCTGATGCGCGCTCTCGTTCGCACTTTCATTCGCGGTTATCAAATAACGATCTCGCCGATGCTTTCATTCGTGGGTGGAGCGAATTCCGGCTGCCGTTTTTCGCCCACGTGCTCCGAATATTTCTTGCGAGCGGTCGAAGAGCACGGCGTCTTGCGCGGGAGCTTTCTCGGAATGAAGCGCCTGTTGCGATGTCATCCCTGGGGTGGCAGCGGATTTGATCCGGTGCCCGCCGCAGATTCACTGGCACGGAGCTGCGTCTGCGAGTAAGCAGGCGCAATTAATTTATGGATCGGACCGCGTGGATTGCCATCACTCTTTGCGTCCTAGGGCTTATCGCCTGGGAAATTTGGATTGCCCGGCAACCACAGCCCCCGCCAGCCGTTGCGACCGCGCCTTCGCCCCCCGTGCCTACACTGAGCGGTACTCCATTCGCATCAGCACCCGCGGCGGTTGCCAGCCCGGCGCCGCAGCCGGGGACTGTGGCGACAGCGGCACCGACCGCCACACCGACGCAATTTGAAGAAAAAACCGAAACGGTCCGAAACTCGGATGTCGAATTACATCTTACCAATCGCGGCGGCGGAGTCAGCGAAGCAATTTTGCTTAACTACCCTGCCGAGGTAGGGGAAAGCGAACGCGTGACGCTGAACTCACCCGCGCGAATTCCCATCGGCGCGATGGTCGACGATCCCGCAGCTCCAGTTTTGCCGGAATACAAAATCACCCGCGAAGCCGATACTGTCGCACTCGAATATATCACGCCGGAGCAGGTGACGATTCGAAAGAAGTTTTTCTTCCCGGCGACTAACGAGAAGAAGGATAATTTCGTTGTGAAATTGGATGTCGATTTCGCGAACAACGGCGTTGTGCCGTACGCGAATCCCGGATATTTTCTTGGAATTGGCTCGGCGGCGCGGATTCACCGCAACGACTACCCGAGCTACACTCGGTTGGTTTGGTCGGTCGGCGGCGGCACTAAAGGCATTGATGTGGGTTGGTTCGGTGGGGGCGGCGGCTTTTTCGGGATGGGGCAGCATCCGCCGCGTCCCTATTACACGCAGAACATCAATGCCGCGGAGTGGGTGGCTGCGAGCAATCAATTTTTCACTAGCCTGGTGGTCCCCCTGACTGGGAAGGCGGACGCGGTTTGGGGGACACGCTTTGAGATCGATCCGGCGCAAAAGGCCTACGGTTTGGAGGGCGCGATGCACTTACCGGGCTTCCGCGTGGAGGCCGGACAGACTTACAGCGCGCACTTCCAACTCTACCTCGGCCCGAAACTCTATCATCGGCTCGCCCGGCTCGAACACAACGAAGCCGAAGTCATGGAATTCGGCATCTTCAAGATCATCTGCCAGGCGTTGCTCAACGTCTTGAACACCCTTCACAGTTTCCTTGGCAACTATGCCGCTGCCATTCTCGCGCTAACGACAATTGTGAAGCTATCGCTCTGGCCCTTGCAAACTAAAGCAACGACTTCGATGCGACGAATGTCCGCGCTTTCACCAAAAATCCAGGAGCTGCGCGAGAAATACAAGGACGATCCGACGCGGATGAATCAGGAGACGATGAAGCTTTACAAGGAATATGGGATCAACCCTGTGGGCGGCTGTTTACCAATGCTCATCCAAATCCCGATCTTCTTCGGTCTCTTTACTATGTTGCGACAGGCAGTGGAATTGCGCGGCGCCAGTTTTCTCTGGATTCACGACCTCTCACAGCCCGATACCGTGGGGCATCTTCCCGTTTTCGGATGGCCCATCAATATCCTTCCGCTAATCATGGCGGCGACCAGCTTCTGGATGACCCACCTGACACCGAAGAGTGGCGATCCAACCCAGCAGCGGATGATGATGTTCATGCCTATAATCTTTATCGTCTTTTGCTATAACTTTGCCGCTGCCCTCGCCCTGTATTACACTGTGCAAAACCTTTTCAGCATTCTGCAATTGTATCAAAATCGGAAACAACCGATGCCGACCTTAGAGAAAGTTGCGGTGCCGAAACGAAAACGAAGATGACGCCTAAAGAGTTACTCGATACCATGCTCGGCTACCTCGGTTTCGTGGTGGAAATCGCGGAAATGCAAAGCGAAGGCGGAAACCTGACCCTGCAGATTTACACCGAGGAGAGCCGGCGTCTAATTGGTCACGACGGCGAAATGCTCGATGCTATTCAATTTCTTCTCAACCGGTTATTGCAGGCGAAAAACAAAGATGCCCAAAAGGTCATTGTTGATTGCGAGCATTACCGTTCCATGCGCGAAGATCGAATCGTGCAACGCGTTCGCGAGCTGGCTGAGCGAGTGCGCATCACCGGCCGTTCGCTTCAACTCGAGCCGATGAATTCCTACCAGCGGCGCATCGTTCACAACGCCTTCAAAGATGACCCCGATGTCGCGACCTGGAGTCCGTCGGATTCGGCGCGGATCAAACAAATCACGCTCCTGAAACGCCAGCCGAAGAAAGAAACCGTGCAGAAGCAATAGGACGTCGCATCGCTATTCTGCCGATGAGACGCCGGCTGTAGCGGCGGTCTGTGACCGCCGATGTGTTTAGCGTCGACTGACCCTCTCATTAACACCCTGCTTTAGCTGGGTGTTAATGATGCCTGAAGGAGCCCAACCGCTTCAGCGGTTTTTTGTCAGTGAAGAAGTAAACCACTAAAGCGGTTATGGTAGTAGACCCGGCCATGCACCTCGCTGAAGCGAGGTGTTAATGAAATGGGATGTATCAGGGCAACGCTAAACACCTACATGACCGCCGATGTTCGGTAAATTGCGAAAGGCTCTCGGCGGTCACAGACCGCCGCTACCGGTTTTCCTGAAATCGGGCGGCTTCCTTCGTCTCGCCCGCTTTCACTTCCGGGCGCCAGCGAAATTTTTCCAGCAACGGATTGGATTTGCCTTCGACCGCGTCGGCGACGATTTCACCTAGCACCGGCGCGAACTTAAATCCATGGCCGCAGTCGCCGGCCGCGATGACCAATCCGGGACGATCCGGATCTGGAGCGATCCAAAAATTTCCATCATGGGTATCGCAATAGAAACAGATGCGCGTGGATACGATTGGGGAATTCGCCAGCGCCGGAAACGAGTCGGACAAAAATTGGCGCATTTTGCTCTCGTCCTCTTTCGTAACCGCGCGCTCGGGAGAATCCGGCGACATCTCGCGTCCGGGCCCATGATTCGCGATTTTCACCGCGCCCCCGCGATTGAGGGGGAAACCGTAATAGCCGGTGGTCGAAATATCCGCACCGAAAATTGGAAAATGTTCCGGCGTGAAAAGTTCGGGCTTATCGGGTTTGAGATGAAATACCGGCTGTCCGCTCGCGCGAAGAAAATTGCGGGTGAATGGTAACGCGTACGGGATCCACGCCCCAACCGCCATCACAACTGTGGCCGCTGCGATTTTTTCGCCATTTTCTAACAGGATCCCTTTTACGCGCCCGCCTGCTTCATCCAGTTCCCAAAACTTTGCATTTTCGCGCAATTCCACGCCAAGCGACTTCGCCCGCTGGATTAGTGTGGCAACAACCCGTCCGCTTTCGGCATATCCGGCTTCCAAATCGAGAAAACCATCTGGATAACGTTCTGCGTTCCACGCCGGATACTGCTCGCGCAGCTGTTTCGAACTAATGCGCTGGATCCGATGCCCACGTTGCTCGAGGAGCTTGAAACTTTCGTATTCAAAATCGCCCGGCTGCATTGGGCGTTGGCGCATGAAAAGGAAACCGATCTCGTGATACAATTCGACGCCAAATTCCACGTTCCACTGCCGCCAAATCTCGCGCGACTGCTCGGCCAGCGCCATATAATCTTCGTCTGCGCCATAGGCTGCGCGGACCGCCTTACTGATATCGGTCGAAGCGGCGAGGGGATGTGGCAACGGGCCGGGATCGATCAAGACCACTTCGTGTCCGCGCTTTCGCAATTCAATCGCAGCAACAACTCCATTAATCCCTGCGCCAACGACGATTGTCTTTTGCTTCTTCATCCGAGACTGAACATGTCCACGAAACACACGAAAGACGCCAAAATAAAACGACCAGCCGACTGGCCTTTTGTGTCATTCCGTGTCTTTAGTGGCGCCAAATTCGAAAATTATTTTGCCGCCGCGTTGCGCCCGGGCAGCATGTCCAACCGCTGTTTTTATTTCGCTCAGCGGGTATGATTTTTCGACTTTCGTTTGCAGCGAACCGCACCCGGCCATTTCGAAAATCGAGTTAAACGCTGCCATTCGCTCCGCTGCCGTGGCGCTGTCATACCATTTGTTAATCCAAATTCCGCGAAAACGCAGATCTTTGAAAATAAGCAGCCCGTTCGGAATTTTCAGAGGCTGTAAGCTCATTGCCCCGAAGGTCACGAGGGTCCCGCTGGGGGCGAGACAGTTCATCAGGCGCAGCGCGCTTTCGCCACCGACGGCGTTCAATCCCAAGCGAATCGGTGCGCTGCCGGTAGCCTTCTTCACTTCATCGCGAAGATTTTCGCCATCGATCAGGACGACGTCGCCGCCCTCGGTGCGTAATTCCTCGATTAGCTCTTCACGCCGAACCACGTTCACGGTTTTGTATCCGAGCGCATGCGCAATTTGAATTACGGCGCGGCCCGCCGCCGAATTCGCGGCGTTTTGAATCACCCAATCGTCGGACTTTAATTCCACGTAACCGTGCAAGAGTCGCCATGCCGTCAGCGGATTGATCTTCAACATTGCCGCCTGGACGGGATCTATTTCCGACGGAACGACCACTAGTTGCTCCGCTTTGACTGCACACGCTTCGCGCCACGTTCCAATATCGTGCGGTAATATCACAAGTGAACCAATCGTTAGGTTGCTAACGTTCTTTCCCAATTCCGAAACAATTCCTGCTCCCTCGAATCCCGGCACCGCCGGCACTTCACGTTTCCCCGGATATTTCCCTTCGATTGCATTCAAATCCGCCGGATTGATTGGCGCGGCCCGCATTTCCACCACCACTTCGTCGGATCCCGGCCTTGGCCACGGCCGAGATTCAACGCGCAAAACATCCGCAGGATTTCCGTGCGCGGAGTAAACCGCTACGTTAATCGTTTCCTTCTGCATGAATGCTCATCCTACCGGTGACGTTGCTGCGAGCAATCTGCAATCCGGCGCCCGACTTGTTCTGGTCGGGCTCGCGGTCAATGTGGCGTTTGCATTCATCAAAATCGCGGCCGGCGTTTTTGGAAATGCTTACGCGCTCATCGCTGATGGTATCGAATCCGCGCTCGATGCCGCGGGCTCGATCGTCATTTGGGGCGGGCTGCGATTTGCCGCCCGTCCACCCGATGCCACCCATCCGTATGGTCATGGCAAAGCGGAACCACTGGCCGCTGTCGTCGTTGCCCTTGGCGTCCTCGCGGCCGCCGCCGTTCTGGCAGTTGCGAGCGTTCGCGAAATTTTTCTCCCGCATCATGGGCCCGCGCCATTTACTCTCTTCGTGCTGGTCATCGCCGTCATCGTCAAAGAATCGCTGTTTCGCTCGGTCAGCCGACTCGGCCGTGCCATCGACAGCACCGCGATCACTACCGATGCCTGGCATCATCGCGCCGACGCCATTATTTCGATGGCCGCTGCCGTCGGGATATCCATTGCGCTCATTGGCGGCGGAAAATGGCAACGTGCAGATGATTATGCTGCCCTGTTCGCCTGTGCCGTCATCGCGACCACTGGGGCGCGTTTACTCGGCCCGGCGTTGCGCGAAATTCTCGATACCGCGCCGCGCGGTGAAATTAGCGAGAGTATTCGGCGCGCGGCACGTTCAGTTCCTGGCGTAATCGATCTTGATAAATGTTTCGTGCGCAAGATGGGGGTTTCCTATTACGTCGATCTGCACGTGCTGGTGAATGGCAGCATTTCCGTTCACGAAGGCCACGAGCTGGCGCACCGGGTAAAAGATGCGATCCGCGCCACAGATCCACGCATCGCCGACGTGCTGGTGCACATTGAGCCGGCGAATCTATAGCGGTTGCGGCCGCCTTCGTCCGCCGACTTGGTTTTGCAAGGTAGCGCGGATTGACCCAATCGCTCGCAATCAAGGAACGGCGGCTTCCCAGCCGCCGGTTCGGTGTAGCTGATGCTGTCGCCGGCGGCAGAAATATTTTGGAGTCTCTGCCGCTGGAGACAGCGGCATCTACAGTTCGTTAATGACCGCGCAAAGCGCGTCTGCCAGTTTAGTTTTTGCGCGCGCGATTTGCTTCGCGAATTGCGCCAAGTTAATCCCAGACGATGGGTTGCGTGCGATATAGCTGAATAATAGGAAAAAATTTGTGCGCTGTTTTTCAATATCAAAAAGGACACTTGGCGGCATTGGAAATGGCGCTGCTGGGGAGTCGCTTACCACGCGCAATGCCAACACTGGAATTGATCTCGCCGCGCAGATACGTGCAATCGTTTCCGTTTCCATGTCGATCGCGATCGCGCCGTGTTCGCGCCCGATCTCGTATCGGTCCACTGCGGGATCAACGATCCGATCCGCAGAATGAATTTTGCCAACTACGGCACCAGGTAAAATCGCGCGCGCTTTCTTCGACAGGTCGGACGCATTGTCAGCAATCACCAGATCACCCGGATGCAGCTCATCCTTGGTCCCACCGCAAAATCCACTGGCGATTAACAATTCCGGTGTTTCGTTGCGCAAGAAATTGCCGAGACGCTCCTCGCATCTCGCCGCGCCAACTCCGGTGTGGAGTATACAAATTCCGCTTTGTATATCATATTTTTCCTCACTAGGCGCTGCCGCGCCCTCCTCTCCCTGAGGGAGAGGGTAGGGTGAGGGCAGGTTAAGTCTTCGACCTTCGGCGTTCGATGTTTGACGTTCGAGGTTCCCGCGCAGGACTGCCCCATCGCGCCTAATATTTTTCAGCGAGCGAATAAACGCGCTGCTTTCTGCCGGCAGCGCGAATGTGACAACGATCATTTCGCTTCCGTTAGCGCTACGATCACCGAAATCTTCTCCGCGGAATTGCCTGCCGAGACTTCGCCGCTCAGTTCCTTCAATCCGGGGAGGGGGGAGAGAGCGCTTTTAAATTCAGCTGCTTTGTTCGCCGGAATCTCCACCAGCACTTGGATCTGTCCGTTATCCGGAACGCCTTTAGTCGCCGCGCCCAGGAATTTTTTCGCAGCCTTCAGTATTCCATCGGCAACCGCATCGCTCTGCCCTCGCTCCGTCGTAATTCGCAATTCGCTAACACCAAGCGGTGGCGGTGTTAGAGTCGCGGCGGCTGCTTTTTCAAGAGATTGCCGGAGATGTTCGCGCGCCTGCTCATCCAGCAATTGCCGATTCGGGTTTTTGCTTTCGTGATGTGCGATGTAAACCAGACCTAGCAACACGTTCATTGCCACCAGCACCGTGAAAGCGAGGCCGACCTGCCGCGCCATGCGGCGCCCGCGCGCGGCCGTTTCTTCCGACATCTCACTGAGAATTTCCGGCCGATCACTTTGGTTCTCACGCATACTGGCGTGAATGCGGCGGGCCACGTCGAATTCACGGCGTGCACTAGCGTCGCTCATTAATCGCTCCTCCAGCGCCTGTCGTTCGTGATCGGGAAGTTTGCCTTCGAGATAATCGAACAGCTTATCCGGGTTCATAGCCGCGGAAGAGTAGCACAGCTAGCTGGGGACGCAGACGTGAGCTTTTATACTCCGAATGGGTCCCCCCAAGGAAATATCGCTTTCACCACCCATATTCTGCGCATACGGTTTTGTAAAAGACGTTCAAAATCCAACAATCAACTAACGGAGCAATAAATTTATGGGACTTCTCGACTCGATACTCGGTGCAGCCAGCGGAAAAACGGATACTTCCGGCGAAGCGAATTCGGTCGTCGGAGTTCTCAGTGGTCTCCTGAAACAGAGCGGGGGATTGCAGGGTTTGGCCAATAAATTTTCGCAAAGCGGCTGCGGCGGCGCATTTGCCTCCTGGGTCGGCATGGGCGAAAACCAGTCCATCTCCAGCGATCAAATTCAAAAATGTTTGGGTTCCGACCAAGTCAAAGCGCTGGCGGCAAAAATGGGAGTGGATCCTGACCAAGCATCGAACCTCCTGGCGGACTTTTTGCCTAAGGTGGTGGACAAACTAACGCCGCAGGGCAAAGTCGATCCGACGGCGGATCACCAGCAGGGCTTGACTGCGTTGATTCCATCGCTCCTGCAAACTCTTGGTGGTTCGGGCGCCGCGCGCACGTAACGCCGGCAAGAAAGACTTAACCGCTAAACACGCCAAAAGACGCTAAAATTCATCGTCTTGAACCTTCGACGTTGGTGCTTCCTTGGGGCTTGTAATTTGCGTTTTGGGATTTCTGGAAGCGGCATTCGCTAAGTGCGATCGCGACCACCTCGTCGGTTCAATCTTGTACTTCTGTGATGGTTCAGTGATGTTTCAGAAAAACTTTTGAGCGGAAGATGCGAGCGCGATTTTTCAAGAATAATTCGCGGACGTCGGCGGGATAGAGTTCGCCATTTTTTTGCGGATGAAATTCGAGCAACAGCATTCCGCCTTTTTTTAGTTGATTGGCACGAACATCATCGATGAAGAATTGCCATTCCGCAGCTGACCACGTGCGCCAGTTTCCATCGCGCAGACGTTCGAGGCGATGAAAGCAAGTGAGATAACTGGTGATGAGATCGAATTTTTCTTTGGGCGTAGGCAAGTGGAAGCGCGGTCGAATGCAATGCACCACGCGCTTGACCTTAAGAAGTCGCAGGGTGTCACGAAAAATTGCCTGCTCATCGATGTCCAATCCAACGCCGATGTGTCCGAGTTTTTCTGCGACATAAAGAAAGAAACCGGGACCGCAGCCGAGATCGAGAATGTGACAGCGCGGGCCGCGATCAAGAGAAAGATCCTGCGCGCGTTCGACGTTGCGTTTAATCCAAAACTTGGTGTCGCCAAAGCGATGCACCTCTTTTATTCCGCGCGGATATTTCCGGCGGAGTTCTTCCCACGAAGCATCGGCTTCGAGCTCACACTGTAATCGACGCGCACTTACCGGATGAAACGCGCGATGGATGTGCTCGCGCATGCTGCCGACAATTTCAGGATCAAGAAGCTTTCGCAGTTTATGGGCGAAGTTCATTGCTGCCGGCGTTTGCCAACAATCACCGTCATC